>NZ_CALEVF010000037.1 GCF_937920395.1 uncultured Clostridium sp.
TGATAATCAATCACAACTTAGGTGCAATGAATGCTACAAGAAATATGGGTATAAACGCTTCAACAGCTTCAAAATCAATGGAAAAACTTTCTTCAGGTCTTAGAATTAACAAGGCTGGAGACGATGCAGCAGGTCTTGCTATATCAGAGAAAATGAGAGGGCAAATCAGAGGATTAGACCAAGCTTCAGCTAATGCTCAAGATGGAATTTCAATGATAGGAACTGGAGAAGGCGCATTAAATGAAACTACTTCAATTCTTCAAAGAATGAGAGAACTTGCAGTTCAAGGTTCTAATGATACTAATACAACTGAAGATAGAACACAAATACAAAAGGAAATGAATCAGTTAACTTCAGAAACAAGCAGAATTGGTAACACTACTCAGTTTAATACTCAAAATTTACTTGATGGTACAGCAGGCGTTGTAACAGGACCTACAACAGGTTCAGCTGGTGTCTTTACAGTTTCAGGCGTAACTACTGCTGATGTAGTGCTTGATGGAAAGACATTAACATATAATGCTACTGGTGGTGGAGTTACAAACTTTAAAGATGCTACTGAATTAGCAACTTTAATTGGCAATACTCCTGAATTAGCTTCAAAATACACTGCGTCTGGTTCTGGTGCTGTACTAACACTAACACAGAAATCAGGACATTATTCAGCTACTCTTCCAACTGCTACCGGTGCAGGTGCAGTTGCTGCAACTACTGCTGGAGTAGATAAAAAAGCAGCATCATCAGCATTTACATTTCAAATAGGTGCAAATAAGGACCAACAGTTTACTGCTAGCTTTACCGATATGCGTTCTTCTGCTTTAGGATTAGCAGGAGCTGCAGGTACAAGCACATCAGTCTACGGAGCTTCTTACGTAGCTACTGGAACAGCTAATGATTTATCAGATGTTTCAACAGCTGGAGAACATGCTCTTGATTTATCTACATCAGCTAGTTCTTCAGCAGCAATTAAGGTTCTTGATAATGCTACAGCTACAGTATCAGGTGAGAGAGCAAAACTTGGTGCTTATTCAAACAGATTAGATCATACAATAGCTAATCTTGGAACATCAAGTGAAAACTTAACTTCAGCTGAATCAAGAATTAGAGACGTAGATATGGCTAAAGAAATGTCTACATTCTCAAAGAATAATATTCTTAATCAGGCTGCTCAAGCAATGCTTGTTCAAGCTAATCAACAACCACAACAAGTTCTTGCATTATTAAGATAATTGAAGAATTTGTAATAGTAACATTAAGGAGTCAGGGTGAAAACTCTGGCTCCTTTTTTAAAATAATAAATAGTAGATAGGAGGTAATCATATGGATATTACACCACTATCAAGGGTAGACATTCAAACAAAGGTTCAACAATCTGCTGCTATAGTAGTACCTAAGACAACATCTATTGATATAGAAAAAGAAAATGATAAACAAATTATAAAATCAACACACAATGTTGCGATAGATGCTAATGTAGGACAGAATTTAGATGTAGTTGCAGGTGTGCAAAAGGATAAGAATGAAGCAGAAAATAAACAACTACAGCAGGAACTGAAATGGGCAAAGGACAAACAGAAGATGCTTAACCTTAAAGAAGTGAAACTTTTACAAATGAGAGAGATAGAGGAACAAGGTAGACAGCTGAATAGTCTTAATCCAAAAGAACAAAACAGGTTAAATGATAGGTTAGACACTTTAGCAGCACAGGTTAGCGCAATAGAGAGTGATAGTAGAAGAACAAAGGGTGGTAAAAAATTAGGATGAGCATAAGTGGCTATATAATTAGCTACTTATGCTCATTTTGTTGTTATAGATAGTTTTTTTATACTGTGCAAGAAAAGTAAAACATGAAATTATAAAAACTAATGAAGAAATATAAAGATTTATATAAAGTTATCAACTATTTAGACGAAGTATTAAGTGAAACCACAAATTAAATATATTAAGAATACTTTAATGGAGTTGATTTTATGATAATAAATAATAATATAGCATCTTTAAAAATATATAGGGAATATAGCAAAAATCTTATAAAACAGGGATCTGCTTTAGAGCATATATCTTCTGGAATTAAGATAAATAGTGCGAAAGATAATCCGAATGCAATTGCTCAAAGTGAGAGATTTAGAATGCAAATAAGAGGGCTCCAAGTGGCGGGGCAGAATACTCAAGATGGGGTTAGTATGCTTCAAACCGCAGAGGGTGGTATTTCTGAAATCACTAGTAGTCTGCAAAGAGTTAGGGACTTACTTGTTCAAGCTGGGGGAGTTACAACAGATTCTGATAAAGCAAATATTCAAACTGAAATAAACCAAATGTTAGAGGGAGCTAATGATATGGCAAACAATACTGAGTTTAATGGTGTGAAACTTCTAACTGGTGGAGCAAATGACGGTAGTATTAATATAGAAATGTTAATTGGTGCAAGTGTTGGAGATACAGCTAGTATACCAAAAAGTGATTTAACCTCAAAAGGATTAGGCTTAAAGACTGGAGATGTATTAAATGTAAATGTAAAAAGCGTAGACAATTCACTTAAACTTATAGATAGTGCTCTTCATGATATTATGAGTGTTGGAAGTAAATATGGAGCGTTAGAAAATAGATTTGAGAGTAATTACGATTCATCCATGGAAATATCAGAAAAGGTAGAATCTGCTGATAGTAGTATACGAGATGCAGATTTAGCTGTAGAAATGATGGAATATTCTAAGAATGATATACTTATAGAAGCTGGAAATGCAATGATGGTTCAATCAAATAAATTACCACAAGATGCACTACGAATACTAGAAAATATTAGAAGCAGATAAAGAACTCATTTTGAGTTCTTTATTTATTTTTTGAAGTTTTTGCAACTTAAAGTAGAAAATTGCGTATTTAATAATAGGGTAATAATTTATGATATGAGTGTAGAAGTATTTTATTTTACGAAAACAGTCAATTTATAGATGATTAATAGTATATAAATAAACAACAGTAAGCATCACAGAAACTATTAGCAAATAAACATAAGCTTATAAATAAGCATTTTAGTAGTGTTATTTGGTAACTTATCATTTTAATTTTATTGTGTTAACATAAATTAATAAAAATATATTCACTAAAATAAACAAATAGTATATAATAATAATTATAAAGTGGAATATATTCTCATGATGAGAAAATTTAGCTATTATAAGTAAAGAATAGTAGAAAATTAGTATATAAGCGAATATGTATTAATCTAACTCTAAATTAATGGAGATGATGATTGTGAATGTAATTGGAAGTTCTACAAGTGGAGACACATATAGTTTACTTAAAAAAAGTATGGAGGCCTCAACACTTAGAAGTAAAGTTAGCGCAAATAATATTGCAAATATTAATACAAAAAACTATAAAGGGCTCTATGTTACCTTTGAGGATACTTTAAATGACAACATGGCTGCAGATACAATGAAAACTGACAATGAGAAAGACATACAAGCAAGTAGTGGTAATGGAGAAATTAAAGTACAAAGAGATGTGGATACCAGCGCGAGGCAAGACGGTAATAACGTTGATATAGATTTAGAAATGACTAATCAAGCTGCAAATAGTTTAATGTATGATGCACTTGTAAGTCAAGTTAATAGTAAGATTTCACTTACCAGTTATGTTATAAGTGGAGGGAGGTAATAAATTATGAATGATGCTTTTAGTGCAATGAGAATAAGTTCTAGTGGGCTTACAGCAGAAAGATTAAGAATGGATACAATATCTTCCAATGTAGCAAATGCAACAACTACAAGGGGAGAAAATGGACAACCATACATAAGAAAAATAGCTGTGTTTCAAGAAAATTTACAACGAGAATTAGACAAAACTACAGGTACATATAAAACAAGTTTTAAAGGTGTTAAGGCTGTTGGTATTGTAAATGATGATTCTCCTTTAAGACGTGTCTATGATCCAACAAATCCAGATGCAGGTAAAGATGGTTATGTTATGATGCCAAATGTGAATATTACAAATGAAATGGCAGATATGATTGCATCTACAAGAGCATATGAGGCAAATGTAAGTGCGATGACTGCTGAAAAAAATATGTTTTCTAAAGCTTTAGAAATAGGTAAATAGGAGGGCGTTTTATGAATGTTAATACTAATGTAAACAATACTACTGCAAGTAGTGTAACAACACCAGATGTACTTAAAACGGATTCTCTAAATACTGATAATTCTAGCAATAGTGGTATCAGCTTTTTAGATACATTAAAAGAAAAATTAGATGGAGTTAATGATAAACAAATAGAAGCAGATGATATCACCCAAAAGTTCATAAAGGGTGATGAAACAGACGTGCAAAAGGTAATGCTTGCTACGCAAGAGGCAAAATTATCCTTAGATTTGGCAGTGCAAATTAGAAATAAACTTGTAGATGCCTATGATGCGTTTAATAAAATGCAGATATAGGAAGGGAGTAAGAATATGAGCAAGCTACTTGAAATTAGAAATAAGATCTCGCAAGGATGGGGTAATTTAAGCAGAAACAAAAAAATATCCTACAGCCTAATTGCGAGCGTAATCCTAATAGCCCTTATCTCTTTTATAGTAGCGACATCCCAAACTAAATATGATGTGTTATTTTCTAATTTGTCAACAACGGATTCTGGTGCAATGTTGACACAGTTAAAAACGGATAAGGTTAGCTATAAAGTAAGTGGCAACAGCATACTTGTGCCTACAGCACAAATCGATACTATTAGAATGCAACTTATGTCGGAGGTTCCACTTACTGATGGAAGTAAGGGATTTGAACTTTTTGATACTAGTCAAATGGCACCTACTGATGCACAAACTAAAATCATGTATCAAAGAGCATTATCAGGTGAAATTGAGAGAGCTATAAAGTCTTTTCCAGAAGTAGATGGGGCTAAAGTTAATTTGGTTTTACCTGACAACACTGCTTTTGTCAAGGCAACGGATCCAGCTACGGCATCGGTTGTGTTAAAACTTAAGGCTGGTGCTACTCTTAATGATGGTCAGGTAAAGGCAATAGTTGCATTGCTAACTGGGGCTGTTCAGAATCTTCCAAAGGAAAACGTGAGTATAATATCTGATAACTTTAAACTTTTAACTGAGGGACTCTATGATAAAGAAAAGGATACTGTAACTAATTCTACAGATGATCAGCAAGCATTAAAATCACAAGTTGAAAAGAATTTAGAAGATAAGATAATGAATGTACTTTCCCCTGTATATAAAGATGGCGTAAAAGTTTCTGTTAATGCGGATCTTAATTTTGATGCGTTTACAAGAAAATCTACAACATATGGTACAAAGGGTACAATTGTAAGTTCACATGATGTAGAAACATGGAATAATGGTACTAGTACTGGATTATCCACTAGTCCGGTAGACAATGCATCACAAAATACTACAACTTCAACAGCTAAAGATGGAAATGTTGTGAATAGAGATAGTACCAAAAATTATGATATTTCACAAACAGTTGACGACTTAGTGACAGCACCTGGAGCAGTTAAAAAACTTACTACATCTGTTGTACTAGATGGTAATTTAGATGCAGCTACTAAGACATCTGTAAATAATTTAGTTGCACAAGCTACTGGATATTCAGGAGCAAGAGGAGACAGTATTAGTATAGAGGGTCTTTATTTTGATACTACTGCTAAAAAGGCAGCTCAGCAAGCACTTCTTGATATCGCAAATGCAGATAAAGCAGCAGCGGCAAAAGTGTTATATACCCGAATTGCTTTGGGAGCTCTAGCTGTTATGATAGTTATTATAATAATAGTTGTAATGCGTAGGTTAAGTAAGAAACCGGAAGAAGGTTCAGAAGAAATTTCACAAGGGTTTGATAGAATTATTGATGATAACATAACTCCAAAGAAACCTGAAACATTTGAACCTATTGAATTCGAAGGTAAGTCTAAAAAAGTTCATATTGAAAATGAGGTTAAAAAATATGCCTCAGAGAAACCAGAACAAGTAGCAGATATTATTAAGTCTTGGCTGACAGACGATGAGAGGTGATAAATGGTGGCTAAAAATGATAAACTTACAGGAATTCAAAAGTCGGCCATATTATTCATAACTTTGGGTCCGGATGCTTCAGCAGGTATATTGAAAAAGTTACCAGAAAAGGACATTCAAAAGATAATCTATGAAATTGCTAATATAACTTCAGTTAAAGCTGATCAAAAACAGGCAATTTTAGATGAATTTATGGAAATGAATAAAGCAAAGGATTTTCTGTTAGAAGGTGGAATTGAATATGCAAGAAATTTGCTTTCAAAAGCAGTAGGTACGCAAAAGGCCAAGGGGATATTAGACAAGGTTATGGAAGAAACTCAACGATATAGACCTTTTTCTATTTTAAGGAAAGCAGATGCAAATCAACTTTTATATGTTATTGTCAATGAACATCCACAAACAATTGCACTTATTATGTGTTACATGCAGGCGGATAAAGCTGCTCAGATAATGGCAGCGTTGCCCCTAGAATTGCAAAGTGAAGTATCTTATAGAATTGCAACTATGAGTGCTATTTCTCCTATGGTTATTAAAGAAATAGAAAAAGTTTTAAATGGAAAATTATCTTCTGTTATTAGAACAGATACTACTGTAATTGGTGGAATTGACTCTCTAGTGGGCATTTTAAACCAAGTGGATAGAACTACAGAAAAAAATATTACAGAGGGTTTAGAAAGAGAAGATGTAGAGCTAGCTGAGCAAGTTAAAAATTCTATGTTTGTATTTGAAGATATTATCACATTGGATGATGTTTCAATACAAAGATTTTTACGAGAAACAGATATTAAGGATTTATCACTTGCATTAAAGGGATGTTCAGAAGAGGTTACAAATGTTATATTTAGGAATCAATCTAAGAGAGCATCGGCATCTTTAAAAGAAGACATGGAATTCTTAGGACCAGTTAGACTTGTAGATGTTGAAAAATCACAACAAAAGATTGTTGGTATTTTAAGAAGGTTAGATGAAGCTGGTGAAATTGTAATTTCAAGGGGAGGTGAGAATGCAATTGTACTTTAATGTTATAAAGAATTCAAGAGTGATAGAACAAGGTGATATGGAAATTAACACTCAATTAAGTGAGGTTCCGATCGCTGTGACCGTGGGAGACCAACATAATATTCAAAATGCTAACATGGAAAGTTATGAAAAGATTGCTAGTAATATATTAGAGAATGCAAGAAATGAAAGTGAGAAAATTACATCAAAAGCTTTTATTGATGCAGCAGAGGCAAAAACCTGCGCTATTAAAGAAGGGATGGAGCAAGGAAGTAAGGAAGGGTATGAAAATGCATATAATGATGCTATTAGTGGGGCAATGGATGAAGCTGCGAAGGTGAAAGCAAAGGCTGATTCTATATTAATAGCAGCTAAATCAGAGTATGATGAGTATTTAGTAGAGAAAGAAAAGCACATAAAAGACTTAATTGTAAGTATAGCTGAGAGCATATTAAAAAAAGAAGTAAAAGAACCAGATGCAATAAACGAAATGATTTTTAATACACTTAAAGAAGAAAGAAATGTAAAATTATATATTATAAAAACTAATAGTTCTCATTTCCCTATGATAAAAAGTCAAATTGAAAACTGGAAAAGTAAGATTGCATTTCAAGGAGATATATTTGTAATAGAGGATAATTTTTTAGAAGATGGAACTGCTGTCATTGAAAAAGAAACAGGCAAAAGTATTGTAAGTATATCTTATGGTATAGAAAAAATTAAAGAATTATTTAAAGAAGAACAATTACAAGGATAGAAAGGGCGAGAAACATTATGATATCTCTAAATTTTGAGTATTTAATGAATAAAATTCCTGATATTGATTACACTTATTCCGAAGGTGTGGTAAAGAATGTTATAGGACTTACTATTGAAGTTCAAGGAATAACAGCTTTCGTTGGTGAAGTATGTAATATTTATAATATGTTAAATGAAAAAATTCCATGCGAAGTTGTTGGGTTCCGTGATAAAGATGTAATACTAATGCCCCTTGGAGAATTGGTGGGTATATCACCAGGATGTCGCGTTGTACCAACGGGAAGTCCCTTGACTGTTAAATGTTCTGATGAATTGTTTGGTAAGGTATTAGATGGACTAGGAAATCCATTAAATGATGGTGAAATTACAAGTTACATAGCTTATTCTTTGAATGCATCTCCTCCAGATCCTTTAAAAAGGCGCAGAATAAAAGAAATTTTGCCTACTGGAATTAGAGCAATTGATGGATTTTTAACTTGCGGCGAAGGCCAAAGAGTTGGTATATTTGCTGGAAGTGGAGTAGGAAAGAGTACAACCCTTGGAATGATTGCAAAAGGAGCAAAAGCAGATGTAAATGTTATTGCACTTATTGGTGAAAGAGGACGTGAGGTACGGGACTTTATAGAAAAAGATTTAGGAATTGATGGAATGAAAAAATCTATTATCGTATGTGCAACTTCGGATAAACCAGCATTAGTAAGATTAAAAGGTGCATTCACAGCGACTGCTATTGCAGAATATTTTAGGGATCAAGGGAAAAAAGTAATTTTAATGATGGATTCAGTAACAAGGTTTGCTATGGCTCAAAGAGAAATAGGACTTGCTATTGGTGAACCTCCAGCGAGTAAAGGATATACTCCATCAGTATTTGCAATGTTACCTAAATTAATGGAACGTAGCGGCATGTCAGATAAGGGATCAATTACAGCTTTTTATACTGTTCTTGTAGATGGAGATGATTTTAATGAGCCGATAGCAGATGCAGTACGTGGAATACTAGATGGACATATAGTTTTATCTAGAGCACTCGCTGCTAAAAATCATTATCCAGCCATCGATGTTCTAAGCAGTGTGAGCAGGCTAATGCCTGAGATAACTACAAAGGAGCATAAACAAGCTGCTTCTTTAGCAAGAGATTTAATGGCAACTTATAAAGATTCTGAAGATTTAATAAATATTGGTGCTTACGTTAAGGGTAGTAATAAAAAAATAGATAAAGCAATTAAGTACAATGACAGCATAGAGGCCTATTTAAGACAAGGTATAAATGAAAATACTGATTTTGAAGTTAGCTTAAACGTGTTAGAAAATATGTTTAACCACATTTCATAAAAGGTTCTTTGGGAGGGGGTATTTGTATTGGCTGATTTGTATAAATTTAGACTACAAAAACTTCTTGATATTAGAAAAGATTATGAAGACAAAAGCAAAATTCAATTTAAAGAAGCTCAAAGGGAAAAAGATTTGGTAGAAAAGGATCTAAATGGCCTTAAAGAAAAATATCAGAACCATAGAAATATAGATTGTTATGAATCGATAGTTCATCAGAAAATCAAACAAAATTATTTGAATGCTTTAAATTTTGCAATTGACAAAAATACAGCAGTCTTAGAGGATAAAGATAAAATATTAGAGGAAAAGAGACAAGAACTGAAAAAATGTCAAGTTGAAAAAAAAACTGTTGAAATCTTGAAAGAAAAGCAGAAAAGTGCTTTTTTAAAAGAACAAGATTTAATAGAACAAAAGTCAAATGATGAGTTCGCACTCTTTGCTTTTATTAGAAATAATCCCAAAATACATGAAAATAAATAGATAAAGCTATTTACTCTGTTTATTTATACTTACTATTTTAGTAAAGGAGGTGAAAAAAGTGAATGTAAACATTAATGTGAATTCCAATGTTGATTATAGAAAATCTAGTCTATCAAAATTATCAAATACAAAAGAAAAATTCGAAAAAATTTTGGGTGATAATGAAGTAAGTTCTAAGAAGTTTTTGCTTTCGAATGTTTATAAAGAATACAATGGAGAGCAAAAATTGGGTAAAACAATTAATGAAAATCAAACGGATGATATTGAAAAAACAAATGTGAAACCATCCAATGCAGTAACGGCCACAGAAAAATCTATTGATGAAATTTCTCAGATGGAGAATTTGTTAGAGTCTTTGGATTCTTTAATTCAAAGTGTAGAGAAAGTGACAACTAATAGTACTACTAATGATAAAAATAAACTTGATTCTAGTAATTTAGAAAAGATGGTTGAAGAACATTTAGTAGGAGTAGGTAAATTAGCCCCTGAAACAAAAGTTATTCTAAAAAATAGTCTTAATGAAATAGTTGATTTGCTCGATAAGTCAAAGGTAGATAACGTCACCATACCTCAAATACTTGATGTAATACAGAAGCTAAGTAATCAAGTTGATGCGGCTAAAGGAAATGTTAGTTTATTAAAAGTAGTTAGTGATAAAAACAAAGTTACTTTGGATAATTCATCAGATAATAATATTAACGATGAATTAAAATCTAAGGTAATAAATTTTGTAAAGGTAGCTATTGATGTTATAAAACAAAATCCGGAAAAACCTTCGGAGCAATTGGTAGGCAAAGACAAATCTGCTGAAAATGTAGTACAAGTACAGCAAGTCCTACAATCATTAAGTTTAATTTTTCAAGAATTAGCTAAAGTGAATACTACTACTAGTACTAATAATACTAATAATGATAATGATAAAAATAAACTTGATTCTAGTAATTTAGAAAAGATGGTTAAAGAACATTTAGTTGGAGTAGGTAAATTAGCCCCTGAAACAAAAGCTATTCTAAAAAATAGTCTTAATGAAATAGTTGCTTTGCTAGATAAGTCAAAGGTAAATAATGTCACCATACCTCAAATACTTGATGTAATACAGAAACTAAGTACTCGAGTTGATGCGGCAAAAGGAAATCTAAACTCATTAAAAGTAGTTAGTGATAAAAATACAGTTGTTTTGCATAATTCATCAGATGATAATATTAATAATGAATTAAAATCTAAGGTAATAAATTTTGTAAAGGTAGCTATTGATGTTTTAAAACAAAATCCAGAAAAACCTGTGGAACAATTGGTAGGCAAAGACAAATCTGCTGAAAATGTAGTACAAGTGCAGCAAGTATTACAATCATTAAGTTCGGTTTTTCAAGAATTAGCAAAAGTGACAACAACTACTAATAATAATAATGATGATAAAAATAAACTTGATTCTAGTAATTTAGAAAAAATGGTTGAAGAACATTTAGTTGGAGTAGACAAATTAGCGCCTAATACAAAGAATATACTAAAAAACTATCTTAGCGATGTCGCAACTTTAATTAAAAAATCAAAAGACAATAACAATAATTCTACACAAATAGTTGAGGTGTTACAAAAACTAACTAATCAAGTAGAAGGAATAAAGGCAAATCGAAGTTTATTGAAAGGGGATGATAAGAGCAATATACTGCCGAGTACGGCTGCAGTTGAGGAAACGACAACAATTAACTTGAAGACTTCGCAGGAAGATAATGAACTAAAAGCAAAAGTAATAAATTTTGTAGGGGTGGCTATTGATGCACAAAAACAAAATAGCGATAATTCAGTAGATCAATTGGTAGGAAAAAATGAAAATACTGATAAAGTGTCAAAAGTTCAGCAAGTAATACAATCATTGAGTTTAGTGCTTCAAAGTGTAGAAAAAGCTACCACCACCACCACTAATAATGAACTTAACTCTATTAACTTAGAACAATTGGTAGGAGTAGATAAATTAACACCAGAAATAAAAACTTTGCTTAAAAATAATCTTACTGAAATAGTGGATTTGATTGAAAAGTCAAAAAATAACAATCTGGCTCCGTTAAAAATACTTGATGTTCTACAAAAATTAACTACTGAAGTAAAAAGTGTAAATGGAAATTTCAAATTATTAAAAGTTATTAATTCCCAAATTTTCATGAAAAATAGTCAAGAAAATTTAATTAAAGATAACCTATTAACAAAGGTAATAAAGCAAGGTATAAAAACTACATCTGTAATTACTCCTGTAAATCAAATGCAAAATTTGGGTGATGCTGGTCAAAATAATAAATCTTCAGATAGTAATTCGTTTGAGGAAAAATTTCTTAACAATTTGATTAGTAAAGATAAGAATGAAACAAAAATATCAAAAGTTGTTAATTTTATGGGTCAATTTGAAGCTGCAAAGGATGTAGAACCAACGAAAGCTGTAATATCTAATATAACAATTAATAAAAATAATTTTGAAGTTGATGTAATTAAAAATATAAAATTTATGGATATTAATAATGTTAAAGATTTGATAGTAAAAATGAATCCTAAGGAACTTGGAGAAGTAATAATTAAGATTACTATGGAAAGTGGAATTATGAAGGCTAATATTTCTGCTCAAAATAAGGATACTTATAACTTACTAAATGTCAATATACAAGATATAAGTGATAAGTTAAAAAATATGGAAATTAAAATCCATAGTTTAGATATAAATATATATGAGGATTCAACATTTTTTAGTAAGAATTCAAGCGGAAGAAATAACGATGGTAGACAAAATAATAATTCAAAACCAAGTGCTAATGTAGAAGAAGACATTGCTATAACCAATAATTATGTTATAGAAGAAAATCAAGTAAATAAATTTGTTTAGGTATCTACGAATATAAATAAGTCTAAAAGGGGTGATGAAAATGGCAAATGATGTGACAGCCGCATCCAATACAGATAAGGCAAGTTTAGCTAGTGCAACTAACAGAGGAACGGCAATTGTTAAAAAAGATGCAGCAATAGATCAAAATTCATTCTTGAAAATTCTTTCGGCAGAACTTACAAATCAAGACCCGACAAATGCTAAGGATGGTACAGAATTTGTAGCTCAAATGGCACAGTTTGCGTCAATGGAACAAATGAATAATTTAAATAGCACTATGTCCTTTTCTAGTTCAGCGTCTTTAGTTGGTAAGTTAGTAGCTTTTAGCAGTTACGATGATAAAGGAGTGCAATATGGTGGAACTGTACAGGCTGTTTATAAAGATTCAGGTTCAACATATATTGCTGTAAAATTGGCAGATGGATCTACAAAAGATTTCCCAGCTGACACTTTATCAGATGTTATAGATTCAGCTGATACTATACCCAGTTCTTCAAATGTTAATACTACATTTTCTTCGGCTATAAGTTTAATGAGTAAACAAGTTGATACGGTAGCATTATCCGATGGAAAAGTATATTCAGGAACTGTTACAAGTGTGTCAAAGGATTCAACAGGAACTAAATTAACTATAACTTATAAAGAAAATGGTGTAGATGTCACTAAAGATATAAGCTATGATGATATCTCGAAAGTAGAATAATTAATTAATATGGCAAGGTGATGTTAAATATGTCTTACAGAGTAGTAAATGGAAAATTATACTCAACTGCAGACTTTACTGAGTATTCTAAAATAGGTACTCAAAATGAAAAAGGCAAAGTTAAAAAAGAACAAGCCACATATAACAAAGATAACAGTTCTTTTAACCAAATTTTAAATACACAGATTAAAAAAGAAGAAGGGTTCACTATATCAGCTCATGCGGCGCAAAGGCTTAATAGTCGTAACATTGATTTTAATGATGTTGATATGAAAAAGGTTAATGATGGAATAAATATGGCAGATAAAAAAGGTGCAAAACAAGCTTTAATCTTATATAAAGACATGGCATTAATTACTAGTATTAAAAATAGAACGGTAATCACTGCAATGGACAAAAATGAAAGTAAGGGAAAAATAATAACCAATATAGATAGCGTAGTTATGATATAAGCCGGACCTTTTAGGAAGCTTAACTTTGCAGAAGGATAGAAGCAAAGTGATAAATTAAAAATTGTAATTGCGATTTAACTATATTGAAATACAATAAAAATTGGAGGTATTATTATGTTAAAATCATTTTATTCAGGTATAAGCGGACTTAAAGTAAATCAGGTAAAGTTGGATATTATAGGAAATAATATAGCTAATGTAGGGACTACAGCCTTTAAAAGCTCAAGAGTTAGGTTTAAAGATATGGTTAGTCAAAATGTTACTGAGGCTGCAGCTAATACAACAAGTTTAGGTGGAGTTAATGCAAAACAAGTAGGTCTTGGAGTGCAAATATCAGGAATAGACACTATTGTAGGTCAAGGCACAATGCAGCCAACATCTAGAAATCTCGATGTTGCTATTGATGGCGAAGGGTATTTGATAGTTGCCAAGGGCCCTACCGGTGGGACAGTAACATTAGCAGCAAATAAAGTAACTGGAGCAGACACTGGAACAGAAATTTCATATACTAGAGATGGAGCTTTAATTAAAGATGATGCTGGGCATTTAGTTACATCAGATGGAGCTAGGGTAATGGGTTATGCTATAGATGCTACAGGTAAAGCAACTTCAACACCACTTATTTCATTATCAATACCAGATTCAGTTCCAGCAACTACAGGAAAGAAAGTAACTAGTTTTACTATAGCAAAGGATGGAGTTATTAATGTCGTTTTAGCAGATGGTACTGTTTCTGCAGTTGGACAGATTGCAATGGCATCATTTAGTAATCCAGAAGGACTTAAAAAAACTGGTAACAACCTATACCAAAGTACTTCTAACTCAGGGGGAGCTGTTGTTAGATCAGGATTAGGAGCTACTACTGACAACAGCAGTGGTTATGGTGATATGCTTTCAGGAATGCTCGAGATGTCAAATGTTGATCTTTCTGAGCAGTTTACAGATATGATAATTGCACAAAGGGCTTTCCAAGCATCAGGTAAGTCGATTACTACTGGAGATGAAATATTACAGGAATTAATAGGTCTAAAGAGGTAATAGAGGATATAAAATATTAACATAAAATTTGTAATAAGTCTCAAATATTTTAGTATTTGAGACTTATCCAATTTGTATAATCTTAAGTATAAAACAAATCATAGGAGGGTACCCATGATAAGACTTACAGGTTTTAATAAAAAAGAATTTATCTTAAATGCTGAAGTTATTGAAAAAATAGAAATGATGCCAGAAACATTAATAACATTAATAAATGGGAAAAAGTATATTGTAATTGAAGAGGCGGAAGAAGTAGTCGAGAAAGTAATAAAGTATAAAAAGAGGATATTTTCTGGTGAGTTTTAGGAGGTAATTACGAAATGAGTGAAAAAATAAAAAAAACGAACGTTTTTAAAATAGTTATTATAGTTTTATTATTATTAATTTTAGTTGGAGGAGCTGCTTTTGGAGGTATGTATTATTTTGGTAATAATACAGCATCAGCAACATCTAAAGCAAAGGTAGTTACAGAGAATACTTATTCATTAGATGAGTTCTTAGTAAATCTTTTAGATGATAATGGATTGCTATACCTTAAGGTTACAGTTTATCTTGGCTATGAAGAAAATGCGAAATTAGCTGCAGAATTGGTGACACAAAAGCCAATTATTAGGGATATAGTCAATACTTATCTGAGATCAAAACGAAGTGTTGACTTTGCGTCTACTGGTCTTGTTTCAATAAAGAGTGATTTAATAAATAGATTAAATCCTATTTTAACAAAAGGAAAAATATCTCATATATATTTTAATAACATAGTAATAAGTAGGTGATAAAATAATGAATAATGAATTTTTAATACTGATTTTTAAAATTATAATATTTTTGCCTTTCATATTATTTATGTTATATTTGTCCTTAAAATATGGTGGCACTAAACTTAGAAAATTGCAAGATGGTAGATATATGAGAGTACTCGATAGAATCTCTTTATCTAAGGAAAACAGTATAGCAGTTGTAAAAATAGGGGATAAAGCTTATGCATTATCATCAAGTTCAAGAGATATTAAAATTTTATTTGAATTACCTAGTGAAGAAATTATAAAAATTGAGAATATTAAAGAGCTACCTCAATATGAGGACATGAAGGAACTATTCAAAAAGCATATTTTGAAAAAGGAAACCAAAGAGGAAGTTAAATATGAAAATAAAAAATAAAAACTTACTTGTTTTTGCGATAGCGCTGGTGATAATCAGCATAGCTACCGTACATATTGCAAACGCAACTACATTACCAATACCTAAAATTAATATTTCAGTTGATAATGCAAATACACCCAAAGAATATGTTGATAATATTAAATTATTATTGCTTCTAACAGTACTTACGCTTTTACCATCAATTATTATAATGTCTACTAGTTTTGTAAGAATAATAATAGTTTTATCTTTATTTAAAAATGCTATTGGTGTTCAAAATGCAATACCCAAGGAAGTTATAATGGGTCTTGCACTATTTTTAACATTTTTCACTATGGCACCGACATTTACAAAAATTAATAATGATGCCTTAACTCCATATCTAAATAATAAAATAACTCAATCGGTAGCAATAGAAAAGGGTTCAAAACCAATGAGGGATTTTATGCTAAAACAGACAAGAGCGAAGGATTTAAAACTTTTTTTAGATGTAGGAAAATTGGAAGATACAGTTAAAAATCAAGTAGATGAAAATGGTAATGAAGTACTTAAAAATGGAAAGCCTGTTGTCACTTATGATAAAGTGCCGCTATATGCTGTTGTCCCATCGTTTTTAATAAGCGAATTAAGACGAGCTTTTGAAATGGGATTTTTATTATTTATACCGTTTATTATAATAGATATCGTAACAGGAAGTATTCTCATGGCTATGGGAATGATGATGTTACCACCAGTTATGATTTCTCTCCCATTTAAA
This sequence comes from uncultured Clostridium sp., assembly GCF_937920395.1. GTDB lineage: Bacteria > Bacillota > Clostridia > Clostridiales > Clostridiaceae > Clostridium_AD. The sequence continues at coordinate 16,550 of NZ_CALEVF010000037.1, forward strand.
TTATTGCTATTTGTTATGTGTGATGGGTGGAATCTACTTGTAAAATCTTTAATTATGAGTTTTAGTTGAGGTGAATTAAATGACAGAAAGCATGGTATTATCTGTAATAAAAGATGCTATTTATACTGCGATAATGGTATCTGCTCCGATTTTAGTTGTAGCTACTGTAGTAGGCCTAATAATAAGTATATTTCAAGCTACTACTCAAATTCAAGAGCAAACATTAACTTTTGTGCCAAAACTAGTTGCAGTAGCTTTAATTGGCTTATTAATGGGTAGTTGGATGCTTCACATTATGATTGATTTTACAACGAGAATTTTTGGAATTATTGCTAATATGGGAGGCTAGGTGTAATTGAATTGGTTAATGCTATTTATCTTTTAGGTTTTATAATGGTGTTACTTAGAATATCATCATTTTTTATGAGTCTACCAATTTTTTTCCCAACTGGTGCTCCTGTGATGCTTAAGGTTGGATTTTGTGTTGTATTCACTTTTATAATTATGCCTGGCATTAATTATCAAAATGTAAATTTAATTACTAACAATGCAACACTTATAATATTTGCATTATCAGAAGTTGTTACTGGTTTAATGCTTGGGTACTTAACAAAGTTTTGTTTTTACTCCGCGCAAATGGCTGGACAGCTTATGGATTTTCAAATTGGATTTTCTATGATGAGCATGTTTGATCCAATATCTAATGATAACGTTACTTTGCTTGGAACTTTACTTTATAGAGTAAGTCTTGTAATGTTTTTTGTTGTGGATGGTCATCACATGCTAATAAGAGCGATTATTGACTCATTCAACAATGTGGAAATCGGAAAGTTTATACTCAATCAGCAGACAGCTATGATGATGGTGAAAGTTTTTATAGAGTTTTTCACACTTGGGTTAAAAATAGCAATACCAATTATTTTAATAGTTATTATAACAGATTTGAGTATTGGACTTGTGTCAAGGACAGTACCACAATTAAATGTTATGATACTAGGTATGCCAATAAAGATAGTAATAGGACTCGCTTGTTTTTCTTTGGTGCTTCCAGCTGCTTTACAATTAATAGTGAATTCTTTCTATACTATTCCAGATATAATTAAGGGATTCTATAAAGTTATACCATTATTAATTTTTATTTCGGCGGATAGTGGTGAAAAAACTGAACAGGCTACTCCTAAAAAGAAAAGTGAATCAAAAAAAAAGGGTCAAGTTGCAAAAAGTAAGGAATTATCTTCTACAACTACATTGCTTACAGTAACACTTCTAATGATAACACTTGGGACTTATACTCTAGACAATTTAAAAGGAGTTGTAATTCTTTTCTTAAACAATTATTTAAATTTTACACTTACTGAGTATACATTTAAAACTGTGCTACTTGTATCACTTATGAAATTTGGAATTTTAATTTTACCAATTGTAGTTCCTATTATGATCATGGGAATAGTTGCTAGTTTAATGCAATCTGGATTTATATTTACAGGGGAACCACTTAAACCAGATTTGAAAAAATTAAATCCTATAAGTGGATTTAAAAAAATGTTTTCTATGAGATCAGTGGTGGATTTGATAAAAAATTTAGCAATAGTAACTATTATATCAATTATAGCTTATAAGTTTGTTAAAGCTAATTATATGGACATAATGACCTATGGAAGTCTGAAGATAGAAGCTGTTTTGGCTGCATTTGGAAGTCTTGTAATAGATATATTTTTTAAAATAGCATTATTCATGCTTATAGTATCAATAATTGATTTTTCTTATCAGAAATATAAACACAATAAAGAATTAAAAATGAGTATGCAGGAAATTAAGGAAGAATATAAGCAACAAGAAGGAGACCCTCAAATTAAATCGAAAATCAGACAAAAGCAAAGAGAAATGGCATCAGGTAGAATGATGCAAGATGTACCTGATGCTACAGTTGTCATTACAAATCCAACTCACCTTGCCATAGCAATTAAATATGAGCAAGGCGGAGATGGAGCACCTATAGTTGTGGCTATGGGTGCAGATAATGTTGCTGTAAAAATAAAAGAAATTGCAAGTGAAAATGATATCCCAATTATTGAAAATAAACCTTTAGCAAGGTTAATATACAAGGAATTAGAGATAGGCTCAGAAATCCCAGCGGATATGTATCAAGCAGTAGCGGAGATATTAGCATTGGTATATAAACTGAAGAAAAAATAGTAAAGGATGATACTTGTGGCTGAAAAAGCAAAATTCAACATTAAAAATAATTTGGATGTAATAGTACCTTTTGGTGTCATAGGGATAGTTTTAATGATAATTATTCCTTTACCACCAGCCCTTCTTGATGTAATAATTGCATTTAATATTACACTAGCAGTTGTGATTTTATTATTGACAATGTTTACAACAGAAGTTTTGCAATTTTCAGTGTTTCCAACCTTATTACTTATTACAACACTTTTAAGATTAGGCTTAAATATTTCATCTACTAGACTTGTATTAACGCAAGCTTATGCAGGTAATATAATTGAGGCCTTTGGTGAGTTTGTTGTTGGTGGTAATTATGTAGTTGGAATAATTATTTTCTTAATAATCATCATTATACAGTTTGTTGTTATTACAAGCGGTGCTGGTCGTGTATCAGAAGTATCTGCTAGATTTACACTAGACGCTATGCCAGGTAAACAAATGAGTATTGATGCTGATTTGAATGCAGGGGTTATAACTGAAGAACAGGCAAGAGAGAGAAGAACAAAACTACAAGATGAAGCTAGTTTCTATGGGGCGATGGATGGGGCTTCAAAGTTTGTAAAAGGAGATGCAATAGCAGGTATAATTATTACTATAATTAACATCTTCGGAGGTATAATTATAGGCGTTGTAATGCTAGGCATGCCAATTGGGACTGCTGCAACGACTTATGTTAGGTTAACGGTAGGAGATGGGCTTGTAAGTCAGATTCCAGCTCTTTTAATATCAACTGCATCAGGTATTTTGGTTACTAGATCTAGTAGTACTACAAATTTAGGAACTCAAATAACAAAGCAACTTACTACATTTCCAAAGGCTATTGCTTTAGCATCAGTTGTGTTATTAGTTTTGGCTTGTATTCCAGGAATGCCACATTTTGTTTTCATAATACTTGCTATTGGTTTAGCAGCCAGTGCGTATTTCTTAAACAAGGATGAAAAAGATCAAAAAATTATACTAGCAGAGAATGTAGAACAAGAAAGTCATGAAACCGAAAATAGAGAACCGGAGAATGTAATGAATTTGATTTCTGTGGAGCCTATGGAAATAGAGATAGGCTATGGTTTAATACCACTTGCAGATGAAGCTTCAGGAGGAGATTTATTACAAAGAATAGCATCAGTAAGAAGACAGTGCGCACTCGAGATGGGAATTGTTGTACAACCTATTAGAATTAAAGATAATTTGCAATTAAAAACAAATGAATACGTAGTTAAGATAAGAGGTACTGTAATAATTAAAGGCGAATTAATGCCAAGTATGCTACTTTGCATTGATCCAGGGTCTGAAGATATTACTATGCAAGGCATTAATACTGTTGAGCCAACATTTGGATTACCAGCAGTATGGATAAATAATGATCAAAGAGAAGATGCGGAAATTAAAGGATTAACAGTAGTAGATCCAACTACAGTAATGGTAACTCATTTAACAGAAACTATTAAGAATCATGCTTTTGAGCTTCTTGGAAGACAAGAAACTAAGTTGTTAATTGATTCTGTAAAAGAAAAGTATAATACGGTAGTTGAAGAATTAATACCAGATCTTATGACTATTGGAGAAGTTCAAAAGGTTCTTCAAAGTCTTCTTAAGGAGAAGGTTGCTATAAAGGACATGGTAACTATTTTAGAATCCCTAGCAGATAATGCTAGAGTAACTAAGGATACAGAAGTATTAACGGAATATGTACGTTTTTCACTTGGACGAAGCATTTGTAATGGATTGGTTGATGAAAATGGAGTTATGACAATCATGACATTAACACCTGAAGTTGAGAATATTATATCTAATAATATTCAAAAATCAATACAAGGTTCGTTTCCGGCAGTAGATCCAGAGACTACAGGTAAAATATTAAATTCTATTAAAAATAATATTGATACAATATATTTTCATAATAACCAACCAGTTATACTAGTATCCCCAAAGATAAGACCAGCATTTAGACGGTTAATTGAAATGGTATTCCCTACAGTCACTGTGCTTTCTCTTAATGAGATACCAAACGAAGTTGAGATCAAAACCGAAGGAGTTGTGACTCTACAATGATTATAAAACGTTATATCGTTAAAACCATGAATGAAGCTATGACAAGAATAAGATATGAACTAGGTAAGGATGCAGTAATTATAAGTCAAAGAAAAATTAGAAAGCCAGGAATAAAGGGATTATTCACTAGCAAGCTTATTGAAGTTACTGCTGCAGTTGAAAATCAAATCGATGATAAGGAACAAAATGTTGTAAATAGTAATATTCTAAATAATAATAATAATAAATTAAGTAGTATGGAATTAAGTAGTATTGAAGCAATTAAAAAAGTTGTGCAACAAGAAAATGCAATTAAAGATGATTCTAGGCAGAGTCAAAAACAAAATAGTGTAGTACATAAAATTTCAAATCAGGTTGAGGAAAAAAACGATAATAGTAGTGATAATTATTCAGATAAATTAATGAGTGAAATGATAAAAATGAAAACTATGATCGGAAAACTCTCTCAGGAGAGAGAACTTTCACATTCAGACAAGCCTTACGATAATCAGAAAAATGATATAGAAAAGATATTACGTGAAAATGATGTAGATAGTGAAAACATTGAAAATATAATGATGGAAATTGAGAATAATACAAATGATGTGACATATTTAGAAAAATTAAAAATTGTATTAAAAGATATGATTCATGTGATTAAGCCAAAACTTCAAGGTAGAATAGTGCTTGTAGGTCCAACAGGTGTAGGAAAAACTACTACCATAGCAAAACTTGCAGGTAGACTTGCTCTAGTTGAGGGGAAAAAGGTAGGACTGATTACTGTAGACACTTATAGAATAGGTGCAGTAGAGCAACTCAAAACTTATGCTGATATTATGAACTTGCCTTTTAAGGTTGTATATAATATGAATGATATGGATGATGCAATAGAAACTATGAGTGAATGTGAGGTTGTTTTAATTGATACTACAGGAAGAAGTAGTAAAAATAGAATGCAAATAGCTGAACTTCGAACTTTTGTAGAAAAAGCTGATACAAAAAATATTCAGTTGGTGTTGAGTGCTACAACGAAGAATAAAGACTTAAAATATATTATTGAAGGATACCAAATTTTGAATTATAATAGTATAATAGTAACTAAATTAGATGAAACTTCCACATATGGATCTATACTAAATATATTAGAAACTGCTAAAATACCGCTTAGTTTTGTGTCAACCGGTCAGAATGTACCTGATGATATTAAAGAGTTATCTGTTGACTCAATTATTAACCTTATATTGGGAGAGGATACGATATGTTAGACCAAGCACAAAGACTTAGGCAAATGGCGAATGATGGTAACGAAGTAAGTTTGCAGCCAAGAATTATAACTGTTACATCAGGTAAAGGTGGAGTAGGCAAAAGTAATATAGTGGTAAATTTGTCTATAGCACTACAGAAAATGGGGAAAAAAGTTATGATTTTTGATGCAGATATTGGCATGGGAAATGATGATATTATAATGGGGTGTTTGTCTAAATATAATGTATTTGATGTTATATGCAATGATAAGGAAATTGAAGATGTTGTTGTAACTGGGCCATATGGTGTAAAACTTCTTCCAGGAGGATCTGCGCTTACAAAAGTTGAGGATTTAACAGAAATTCAAAGAGATAAATTTTTAAAAAAGCTTACAGCTTTAACAGGGCTTGATTATATAATAATGGATACTGGAGCAGGTGTAAATAAAAGCGTTTTGGGATTTATTGCTTGCTGTGAAGATTTAATAATTGTAACAACACCTGAACCTACTTCACTTACAGATGCATATAGTTTACTCAAGGCTGTTAATCATTTTAAAATTAAGAATTCTGCAAAAGTTATAATAAATAGGTCACTCGACAATAATGAAGCTAATTTGACCTTTAATAAATTTAATAATGCTGTTATTAAATTTCTAAATATGGAAATAGAATACCTTGGTAAAATTGGGGAAGATAAAAAATTAGCTTATGCAGTAAGGCAACAACAACCTGTAATTGTAAGTTATCCGAATTCTGAGGTATCTAAGGATATAAATAAAATTGCAAGTAAAATTGAGGGCACGATAGACAAATCAAGTAATATTGGAGTAGAGGGGTTATTTAAGAAAATTTTCAGCATTTTTTCATAAGGGGTTGTAGTAGTGATTAAAGTTGATTTTAAATTAAACAAAAAATTGGAAATATTGATTAATGAAAAATATTTTAATAGCAACATACAAGATATAACAGAGGACTATATAGCAATTAGTATTCCTTCGAGTGCTGGTGAATATGTTCCATTGTCAAAGGGGTCTATTATAGATGTACTTTATTATGCAGAAGAAAATCTTTATAAATTTAAATCAATAATAATAGGACGTAAATTTGAGAATATACCTATTTTACTCATAGCAAAACCTGAGCAAGTAAAAAGGATTCAGAGAAGACGATATGTTAGAGTACCATTAGTAAAAACTGCTAAATACATAAATCTTAAAAATGAACCCAAAGTAAATCTTAGCACAATTGATGATAGTAAATATTTAAAAGCAGTACTTGTTGATTTAAGTGGTGGTGGCATGAGGGTTAAGGTGTCTGAGAAAATCAGTCCTAACGATTTTTTATTTATATCATTAACTGTTAATGATGAAGAGGTACTTATTGTGGGACAAACAAAGAGGATAATGAAAGACGATGAGGGTAGATTTATTTGTGGTCTTAGTTTTGAGTTTTTAGATAACGGAACACGTGAGCAACTTATTAAATATATTTTTCAACTTATGAGAAATCAAATGAAAAAAATTTGAGGAGGTTTTAGAATGTCCATAGCTAAAGCAGATGATATAAGAGAGCAGATTGTAAAAAAACACATACCTTTAGTCAAATACATTGCTTCTAGAGTAATTATTGGAAAAACTAAATATGTTGAATATGAAGACTTAATTAGTTATGGTATGCTAGGACTTATGGACGCTTTAGGAAAATATGATGCTACTAAAGGTATGAAGTTTTCAAGTTATGCATCAATAAGAATAAAAGGTGCTATGATAGATGAGCTTAGGCGTAATAGCCCAATATCTAAGGGAGCTATGGATAAGCTTAACAGATATAACGAAGCAATTGAGAGGCTTCAGAAATGCTTGTATCGTGAACCAACAAACCACGAAATTGCAACTGAACTTGGTATTACAATAAATGAAGTTGCAAGAATTGAAAATAATATAAATTATATATCGGTAGTTTCGCTTGAAGATTTAATCTTTTCTGAAGAGGATGATATGCCACTTAGTGGTACTATTAAAGATAATAGTAGTCCAAGCCCTGAGGAAGCATTAGAAGAAAAAGAGCAAATTGAATATTTGGCTGTTGGTATTGAAAATCTTAAAGAGAAGGATAAAATGGTTTTAACTTTATATTATTATGAAGGTCTTACATTAAAAGAAATAGGAAGTATTTTAAATGTGTCTGAATCACGAGTTTGTCAACTACACAGTAGAGCACTTATAAACCTAAGAAAGGCATTAGTAAAACTAAAATATGATGTATCATAGAATTAATATATATTAATAATTTATTTTTAAGATCTGGAGTGAATTATATGGCAGGATTATTGATTTTTATTGGACTAATTCTTATAATTTTAAATGTATTATCTATAAAAAAGCAAAATAAGTCTTTTAATGGAGTACTAGGGAATGCTATTGGAAATATACAAGATGATGATATTAGGATAGGAGAACTTAGAGCGGAGTTTTCTGAAAGCATTTTAGAACTCCAAAGTGAAATAATGGGTATTAAGGAACTTATGGAAAAAAACAATGAAATTCATAAAAACAATGAAGAAAAGTACGATAATAAAGATAAGCGAATTGTTAAAGATGATACTAAACTAGAAAATGAGAATGAAATTTTGGATGCACCGCGCAATAATAGTAGTGAAAAAGTTGATGAAATAAAAAGGTTATTTAGTGAAGGCTCATCTACTGATGAAGTTTGTGAAATATTGCATTTAGGTAAGGGGGAAGTACTATTAATAAAGGATTTATATATAAGATAAAAAAATTAATAGACTTTTTAAGTGATAGGAAACTTTTGATAGGAATAGGAATTGGTTTAATTATGGCATGTTGTTTACTCGCTGGTTCAAAGATAAATTATGAAATGAGTAAAGGACAAATTGAAATTAAGGCAAATGGATATGGTATGCGTTACCCAGATGAAATGCCAATAATTATTAAGGATGTGAAAAAATGATTAGAGCCTTATACACAGCAGTTACAGGTCTCATAACTGGAGAAGCTAAACAAAGCACTGTAACTAATAATATAGCAAATTCCAATACAAACGGATATAAAGCTGAAAATCTTTCTATCAAGTCATTTGATGATGTTTTAATACAAAATTATGATAAAACTGTAAATGGTAAAAATGTTAAAACCATTCTTGGCTCTCTAAGTCAGGGAAGTCAAATCGATGCTACAAATACAGATTTTACTGAAGGGGTTTTACAGACAACGGATAAATCTACAGATTTTGCAATTGATGGAAAGGGATTTTTTACAGTCCAAAGAGATAATGGCATAAATACTAAAAACTATTATACAAGAACTGGTGATTTTCATATAGATGGAAGTGGATATTTAGTAACAGATAGTGGAGATAAGGTTTTAGGTAAAAATACAGCAACTAATGCAATAGAACCAATATTTGTTGGTGATGGTAAACTTAAATCTGATAAATACGGAAATATTAGTGTTAATGGTAAAAATCAATATAAATTTGATTTAGTTGACTTTAAAGATTATAATACTGTTAAAAAAGTTGGAGATAACTTATATGATGCAGCAAATCCCATTCAAAATGCAAATGTTAGTGTAAGGCAAGGATCTCTTGAAAAATCTAATGTTAATGTTACAAGCGAAATGGTAAATATGATGGAAATCATGAGAAATTTTGAAAGCAATCAAAAAGTCATACAAGCTATTGATGAGACTTTAGGTAAAGCTGTAAATGAAGTAGGCACAGTAAAATAAAAAATACGAATGGGAGGGAGTGGTAGCAGATGTTAGAAATTATGTGGGATAGTAAAAGTGCTATGAGGGCGCAACAAGAAAAGTTAGATACAATATCAAATAATATTGCAAATGCAAATACCAATGGGTATAAAAAACTAAACACAAATTTTAAAGATCTTGTTCATGAGACACTTGATAGAAAAGGATATCCAGTAAATGCTGCTTCGAAAACTGTGCTTCAAAATGGTACAGGTGTTAGGGTAGGAGAATGGAAAAGAGATAATACACAAGGCTCACTCACGCAGACGGGCCTATCAACTGATTTAGCTATAGATGGCACTGGTTATTTTGAGGTGACTCAACCAGATAACACTAAGGCATATACTAGGTCTGGTAATTTTCTGACAGATGCAAGTGGAACTATAGTTGATGAGATGGGAAACAGATTAAGTATAGTTGATACGGGTGGTAATAATATTAATAAAGTAAATGGACCTTATAAATTTACTGCTAATAATTTTCAGGTTGATGAAAATGGTAATGTAGCTATAAAGGGTAGCAATGCTATTATTGGAAAAATAAAAATTTCAACTGTTGTAGGCGATAATTCAATGATATCAATAGGTGATAGTTTATTTCAGCCCAAATCTGGAATAACTGTCTCAGATAGCAAAGATTACTCTATTAATCAAGGTTACTTAGAGGGATCAAATGTTGATATTAGTACTGAAATGACTGATATGCTTATGACCCAAAGAGCGTTTCAGCTTAGTTCAAGTACTTTAAAAACAGCTGATGAAATGTGGCAAATGGCTAATAATCTTCAAAAATAATTTATTTTATTAAGTCTAAGTTAGACATACTTTTGTTAGTGTGTCTTTTGTTTTTTGAAATAATAATAAAAATAGTTTTAATTAAGGAGAAACACTCATATATTATTAGTAAAGCACATAATAATATGATTTAGGAGGGTGATCATGGGGAGTGGATATATAATTGGTTGTTTATTTAGCATATTACTGTGGAGATTGGATAGACAAAAGGTATTTAATTTTATTAATATAAAATCAAGGAATAAAATCAAAAACATATATATAGTGCAATTTTTATATTTATGTCTTATATTTGTTATGTATTTGGGGCTTGTTTTTATAAAAAACAACCAATTATATAATGCTATTACAGCTTTTATAGTAATAGATATTAGTAATACAGAGAGAAAAAATTTAAAAAGTAATTACAAAAAACATTTTTATGACACAATATCTACTATATCTAGCGCTCTTATCTGTGGATTTATAACACCTTTGTTTCTCATTATAATATTTGGTAATGGTGCAGCAATTGTGTTTATGATACTATACAATTTAAGTTCTGATAAGGATTTTAATATAATAGGCTTTGTTATGTCTATAGCTATTATAATACCATCAATAATAGCAGAAGCTTTTTTATATATAATTTATGTGTTTAGAAATCGAAATTTAAAGATAAAATTTAAAGGGGATTATATTAGTAATCTTTTTATAGTACCTCTCCTTAATGTTGATATTTTGGCTGCATTTATAGAATCAGTTAATTTTTATTCTTATCATAATGGTAACAATATGCATTATCTAAAGTCTTATGGTTCCTATAATAATAAAATTGATAACGTATGCATCAAGGACTATTTAAGCATAAGTTATTCTATATGTTTCCTACTTTTTATAGTTTTTTTTGTTTTACAACAATTATAGGGTATTAATAAATTATAATAAATAAAAAACAAAGCAAATATTTTGTAATAAATGCTTTGCTTTGTTTTTTATTTAAATAATCTTAAATTTTATTTTATTTTACTTAGAGCAACTGTAATAGGTGGTATAACTTGTTTTTTTCTTGAAACAAGACCAGGTATATATATACCGCTATCAGTTAATGTAATATTAAAAGCTTTTGAAACAATGTCTTTGTGTTCTCCTGCAGCTATTAATACTGAACCGCCATTTAATATATCGGTTAACATTAATATAATCAAGTTGAAACCACTTTCTTTTGCTTTTTTATTCATTAAATCTATCATGTCATTTTTGATTAGATCGAATCCTTCAATATACATTGTACCAACTTGGGATACTCCTACTTTAAAACCACTAAGAGTAAAAACTTTAAAATCTTGGTAGAAAATTTCTTCAGCTGTTTTACCGTCAAGAGATGTACCAGCTTTAAACATTTCTTTAGCAAACGCTTCTATGTTTAAATCAGCAATTTGAGCTAATCTTTTTAAAGTTAAATCGTCAACGATTGTTGAAGTAGGCGATTTTAAAAGTAATGTATCGGAAATAATGGCTGCACATAAAATTCCTGCAACACTTTTCGATGGTCTAATTCCATTTTCAAAGAATATTGTTGCTATTATTGTTGAAGTACTTCCCACTGGTTCATTTCTAAAATATATAGGTTGACCAGTTTGAACATCTGCAATTCTATGATGATCTATTATTTCTAATATTTCAGCATCTTCAAGGCCAAGTACTGATTGAGTTTTTTCATTATGATCTACAAGTATAACCTTTTTTTTATTTTCAGATATTAAGTGAAATCTTGAAATACTGCCAACAACTTTATTATTTTCATCAAGAACTGGATAACTTCTATATCTAGTCTCAAGCATAGTGTATTTTATCTCATCAATAAAATCATCTGTATTAAAAGTAACAAGATTTTTTCTAGTCATAACATAATCTATAGGGATGCTTTGAGTTATAAGCCTAGAAGCTGTAAAAGTGTCATATGGTGTTAATATAACTGTACACCCATTAGTTTTTGCAAGCTCAAGAACCTCTTCTGTTGGAGTATGATTACCTGTAATAATTATAAGTGATGCTTTAGAACTAATTATTAAGCACTGTGAATCTTCTCTATCACCACATAGGGCAATATCTCCAGCTTCAATTACTGTTTTTGTGCTATCAGGCTGCATAGCAGCTACAATTATTTTACCCGTTATTTTAAAGGGCGTCTCTGGCTTGTATAAACATTTAGCGGATAGAGTATCTAAAATGTTTTCAAGTGGTGTATTACTCTTTGCAAGAATTGAATTGTCCCAAATATCTAAATAGTTTGAAGCAAGATTTGAAACTGAAGCTACACCAGCTAATTGTTCATTTTCATCTATTACAGGTAGTGTTTTAACATTCTTTTTCTTCATAATAGACCAAGCCATTTTTAAAGAAATATCTGGTGAAATTGGAGCTACAACATCAATATCTAAATCAGAAATTTGTGTTTTAACTGTAGTTATAAGTTTAGGTTCAGGTACAGCAAAATATTTAAGAATAAATTTTGTTTCAGGATTTGTTTCACCAAGCCTTATTGGAATTGCAGTAACTTTACCAGTTTTATTTTTAAACTCTGAATATGCAATAGCAGAACAAATAGAATCTGTATCTGGATTTTTGTGACCAGTAATATAAATAATGTTTTTCACGTATATCCTCCTTGTCTTTTCCTATGGCAGATAATAATACTAATTATTATCTGCGTGTCGTTTTAACTAATATTTATTGATAATATTATTTTATATTCAAACTTACATATTGTAAAGAAAAAACCATATATTCTTTTCATATGTAGGAAAGTAAGCACATATAGTAGTAAAGAATAAAAATTATAGAAATGTAGTCATCTTAAAATAACAAGATAATTGCATATGGAAGATAACAATTAAAATATGTTATCTATATTAAAGAGGCGTAAGGGGGAATATAAGTGTTTAATGAACGAATGTCAAATAACAATGCTAAGGATAAAAATAAGTCAAGCGGACTTGGTTATGATAGTGTTACCTCATCGAAGGGGTTAACAAATGCAGATGCAGAGAGTAGGCTTAAAAAGTATGGATTTAATAAATTAGAAAGTAAAAAAAAGATATCAGCTCTTCAAATATTTATTTCCCAATTTAATGATTTTATTACTTGGATATTAATTGTAGCAACAGTGCTTTCGGGACTTATGGGCGAAAAAGCAGATGCAATAACTATATTGATAATAGTTATAATGAATGGAATTTTAGGCTTTATTCAAGAGTTTAAAACAGAGAAGTCTTTAGAGGCACTTAGTAAGCTCGCAGCACCAACAGCTAAAGTAGTTAGAAATGGCGGGATTTCAGTAATAAATGCAATATATCTAGTGCCAGGAGATCTTGTGATTTTAGAAAGTGGCGATAGGATACCTGCAGATTGTATTTTGACGTTATGTAATAATGTCATGCTTGATGAATCCTTACTTACTGGAGAGTCAGCTGGTGTATCTAAAAGTGCAAGTTCTAAGGAAAATACCATTTATATGGGAACAATAATTCTTACTGGAAAAGCAAAAGCAAAAGTTATTGCAACTGGTATGAGTACGGAAATGGGAAAAATAGCAGATATGCTTCATAGTATAGATAATGAGAGGTCACCATTAAAAGACCGTTTGGCACATCTTGGCAAAATATTAGTTATACTTTGTATAATAATTTGCGTGGTTGTATCTCTTATGGGAATTTGGCGTGGACAAGACAAGTATGAAATGTTTTTACTTGGAGTAAGTCTTGCGGTTGCCGCAATCCCTGAAGGATTGACTGCTATAGTTACAGTCGCTTTGGCCCTTGGTGTATCTAGAATGCTTAAAAGGAACGCTCTAGTTAGAAAATTACCAGCCGTTGAAACTTTGGGTTGTACGTCTGTAATATGTACTGATAAAACAGGAACGCTTACTGAAAATAATATGACAGTAAAAGCATTATATTTTGATGGTAAGATTTACAATATTGATAATGACAAAATTCCGATGAATTTAATGATGAAAAAAGCCTATACATACTGTAATGATTGTAATTATGATTTCAGTGGTAGAAATATTGAAAAGTGTTTATTTGGTGATCCAACAGAAACAGCATTGATTAAAGGCTTTTTTTATAATCCTAAAGAGTTGCAGGAATTTTTAAACAAAGCAAGACGAGTATATGAAATAGCATTTAATTCAACAAGAAAAATTATGTCTGTTATTGTTAAAGAAGAGGATAGAGAGGTTTGTTATGTAAAGGGTGCTCCGGAACGGGTTATAGAAAAGTGTAATTATATATTAATTGATGGATTTATACAGCCAATGCTTCCCGTTTATAAAAATAAACTATTGAGATCTGTGGAGTCTATGTCAAACAAAGCTTTAAGATGTATGGCATGTGCCTATAAGGTGACAGGGATTACAAGAGATGATAATTTGGAAAGTAATTTAATTTTCATAGGCGTAGCAGGGATAATTGATCCTCCAAGGAAAGAAGTAAGGGACGCGGTTATAAAGTGCAAGATTGCAGGTATAAGGCCTGTAATGATAACAGGGGATCATAAAAATACAGCTTATGCAATAGGAAAAGATTTAGATATTTGTAAATATCCAGAGGAAGTTATAACTGGAGATGAACTAGATAAACTAAGTGATAAAGAATTAGATAAGAATATTGATAACTTTAAGATATTTGCAAGAGTAAGTCCTAAACACAAATTAAGGATAGTTAAGGCATTTAAGCATAAAAACCATATTGTAGCAATGACCGGTGATGGGGTTAATGATGCTCCAGCTATAAAAGAGGCGGATATCGGAATAGCTATGGGCATATCAGGTACAGATGTAACTAAAGAGGCAGCATCTATGATATTACTCGATGACAATTTTGCAACTATTGTTTCTGCAGTTGAAGAAGGACGTGTTATTTATAATAACATTAGAAAATTTATAAGATATTTATTATCGTGTAATTTGGGAGAGGTACTTACCATGTTTTTGGCTTCTTTATTTTATTTAGAGAATCCACTTCTTCCAATTCAAATTTTATTTGTAAATTTAGTTACAGATGGACTTCCAGCTATTGCGCTAGGAGTAGATCCTGCAGATCCTGATATAATGTTTGAAAAACCTAGAGGAAAAAATGAAAGTGTATTTTCAAGAGGGCTTACAGAAAAGATTATCATACGTGGCTGCCTTATAGGTGTTTGTACAATATTGTCATTCATTGGTGGTAAATATTATGGTATGAGTATTGAGGCATGTAGAACACTTGCTCTTGGAACTTTAGTTTTATCTCAACTTATACATGTATTTGAATGTAGATCTGAAAAACATTCTTTGTTTGAAATTAATCCATTTACAAATATGTTCTTATTGGGGGCTGTAAGTATATCAGTAATTATGTTACTTAGTATAGTTTACATTCCATTTTTACAGAATGTATTTCATACTATAGCACTTAATTTAGGACAATGGTTAATTATTTTATTTTTCTCAAGCATTATTTCTTTTATAAATAGTTTGTATTTATATTTAACAAATAAACACTAAGCATCACTTATTAGTATTGTAATCGCTAGGGAATTCATCACCTAACGGTTATGTATTCTAATTTAAAAATGAACTGTCTGAAAGTAGAATTTAATTCTATTTTCAGACAGTTCATTTTTTACTTAAATCGTTTATCAGCTCTTACTCGTTGTACCTTTGGAGCAGGGGTGCCTTCCTTAGTTGGAACTAAGTCTTTTTTGGTAGTCATATTTCTTATGTTAACAATTTGAATCTGTTCTCTGTGCTCTTTACCTTTTTTACCTTTCATTCCTTGAATTATAACAGAATGTCCTTGAAGTACCGATATAAAGTGTATCTTTTTGAACCAACGATGTTTTTTAAATATGCACTTAGAAATCGCTTTACTTCCATCAGCCTTTACAAGAATTATAACAGTTAATTTATAAAATATTCTAAGATAATTCTTTGATTCTACTTTGACAGATAGAACTCTACCTTGTGCCTGAGTAAGTCTATCACCATATCTTTTTAAGTATGACTGTGTGTAGCTATTGGTTAATTTTTCTTTTAATCCCATCAAATTACTCCTTTACAATAAAAATTATAAAAAATAAAAAAAGTCAATAAGCTTATTATATCTTAAGTTGTTATTTAACTCAAGCATTAAAAAATGTCTATTTATAAAATTATATTACTTTTTTTATATAAAAAGATATGTAGTCATAAAATTAGAAAAATTATTAATCTATAATGATAATATTTGTCCCCAAATGTGTAATTTAAGAATATTAATAGAATAAAGAATTGAAAGGAGGAGGAATATGAGTAAGGAATTAACTCCAAAGGATATAATATATGAATTTGATATTGAAAATATGGGCGCAAGGGAAACATTAGATTCTATGCCACAATATTTAGATGTAATAAAAAATGTTAAAACTGCAATGAGTATAGAAAAAGAGGGTTTTAATGTTTATTTAATAGACGATTTTTCAAAGGAAAGCCTTAAAGATATTACTGAATGTGTAGCTAATATGTTTAAGAATAGTAGCAAACCAAAAGACATTTGTTATGTATTATATGAAGATGAAAAAATTCCAAAACCTATTATTATAAGTAATGGGGGTGGAAATAGGTTGAAAGATATACTTGAGGGATTGCAGGATGAGTATTTAGAGTGCACATTCCAGTTTTATAATAATTCATCAAATAAAGAAAAAGAGGAAATTCAAGAAGGAATTCAAAAAAAAAGGAATGAACTTATTGGTGAACTGATAGATATAGCAAAGGATAGAGGTTTTGATATAAAGTCTACTAATAATGGTTTTACATTTATTCCATTAAGTAAAGGAAAAGAAATGTCAGAGAATGAATATGATACTTTAGATAAAGTGAGGAAAGAAGAAATTTTAGCTACGGCAAAAATGTTAAAAGAAAAAGCTAAGAATACTTTAGAAGAATTAAAAGATTTTGAAGTAAAAGACTTAGATAAAATAAAACAAATAATGGGAATATACTATAAAAATGAAATGAGCCAATTAAAAGAAGACTTTAAAGATATGTTTGTGGAAGATGAGGTTGTAGTGGAGTATATAGAGATAGTATGCAATGCCATCGAAACAAGACTTATAGATAATTATTCACTGAATTATGATGATGATGAAGAACAAATAAATGAAATTATATACAAATATATTGTTAATGTAATTGTAGATAACAGTAATAATAAAGTACCTCCAGTAATTTTTGAACAAGATCCCAACTTAATGAATTTAATTGGTAATATAGAATATGAAAACCACAAAGGGGTTTATACAACAAACCTTGGATTTATAAAAAGTGGTAGTTTGCTCAAAGCAAATCAAGGGTGTTTGCTAATTAGAATGAATAGTTTACTAAGTAACCCTTTGGCCTATTCCCAATTAAAGAAATCTTTATTAACACAAAAGGTAGATGTTGGAGCTACAAGTAACCATTATGAGATTATTTCTTTAAATGCTTTAAAACCAGAACCAATATCCATCAAAACAAAAATAATTCTTATTGGAGATTATGAGACATATGACTTGCTTTATAATTATGATGAGGACTTTAAAAAGATTTTCACTATAAAAGCAGAATGTAATCCAGTGCAGAATATAGATAATAATCTAAAAAATTCTTTAGTGTTTGAGATTAATAAGATGTGTTATGAAAATAACTTTAAATCAATTACAAATGGAGCTATTAGAGAAGTAGCAAAGATAATGTCTAAGAGGGTAGAAAGTAAGAAAAAAATTTATTATGATAAACATGAGATCAAGAAAATATTAATTTTAGCCAGTAATAAGGTTGAGTTAGAAAATAGAACTCAGATTAATGAAAATGATATAATTGATGTAGGGTACACAAAAGATATTATGGAAAAGGAAATTTTAAACCACTATACTGAAAAGAAAATGCTTATAGATGTTAGCAATAGTAAAATAGGACAAGTGAATGGATTATCAGTAATTGATACAGGATATTTTAGTTTTGGTAAGCCGATAAAGATCACTTGCTGTTGTTATAAAGGATCAGGTAATATAATAGATGTTCAGCAAGAGAGTAATTTAAGTGGTAGCATCCATAGTAAATCTATTAATATTTTGAAGGGATATATGAGTAATATTAATGGTGGATTTAGTAGACTACCGGTAGATTTTCATTTGAGTTTTGAACAAATATACGGAAAAATAGATGGTGATAGTGCATCAGTTGCAGAAATAATAAGTATGCTCTCTGCATTAAGTAAAGTACCAGTAAAGCAAAACATTGCTCTTACAGGTTCTGTAAACCAATTTGGTGAAGTTCAACCTATAGGAGGAGTAAATCATAAAATAGAAGGTTTCTTTGCGGCCTGCAAAGTCTTAGACACTGTAAAGGATAAAGGTGTATTGATACCACTATCTAATGCAGACGATTTGGTTCTAAATGAGGAAGTTGAACAGGAAATTAAAAATGGAAACTTTCATATCTATACAATGACCTCAATAGATGATGCCATTCAAGTACTAATGGGTGACTCAGAAGAAAACTTTGAATCCCTAATGCTAACCATCAGCAAAGAGTTAAAGAAATATAGCAGTAGTAGAAAATAATTAATGAAAAAAAGCCACAGAAACTAATTTATTAGTATCTGTGACTTATATTTTTTATACGTTAAATCTAAAGTTTACTACATCACCATCTTGCATGATATAATCTTTTCCTTCAAGTCTATATTGTCCTTTTTCCTTAGCAGCAGCTTCGCTACCACATTCAACAAGCTTGTCATAGGAAACTATTTCTGCTCTTATAAAACCTCTTTCTATATCAGAATGGATTTTACCAGCCGCCGCAGGGGCTTTAGTTCCAATGTGTATAGTCCAAGCTCTTATTTCCTGAGGACCGGCAGTTAAGAAACTCATGAGTCCAAGTAATCTATAACTTGAATGAATAAGTTTATCAAGTCCGGTTTCATTAAGACCATATTCCTTTAAAAGTTCCATTTTTTCATCATCATCTAAAGTAGATAATTCTTCTTCAAGGCTTGCACAAACTACAATTACCTCTGAATTTTCGTTTTTAGCAAATTCCTGAACTTTTTTAACCATATCATTTTCTGTGTTACCAGACATAAGATCATCTTCACTAATGTTTGCAGCATATAATACTGGTTTTGAAGTAATTAGGAAAAGACTGTTTACAAAAATAGTTTCTTCTTCGGTAAACTCAAGAGTCCTTGCTGGAAGATTTGCTTCAAGGTGCTCTTTTATTCTTTCCATAAGATCATATTCCATTTTTGCTGTTTTATCGCCAGAACGAACAAGTTTTTGTGATCTTTCGAGTCGCCTTTCTAATACGTCAAGATCAGAAAAAATAAGTTCTAAGTTAATAGTGTCTATATCTCGAAGTGGATCAACAGTGCCATCTACATGTATGATATTTTCATCTACAAAACATCTTACAACATGAACAATAGATGCAACTTCTCTTATGTGAGATAGAAATTTATTACCTAAACCTTCTCCTTTACTTGCTCCCTTTACGAGGCCGGCAATGTCATAAAATTCGATTGCTGTGTGAATTATTTTTTTACTATCATAAATACCTTGTAGTACATCTAATCTTTTATCTGGAACGCTTACAACACCTACGTTTGGCTCTATAGTACAAAATGGATAGTTAGCAGATTCCGCGCCTGCCTTTGTTATTGCATTAAACAATGTGCTTTTTCCTACATTTGGTAAACCTACAATTCCTAGCTTCATATATATGTACATTCCTTTCTTACGTTTAATATTATTAAGTTCTTATAAATTATACTCTAGATATTATTCTATTTCAAGCTAATGCATTTCAAGAAGTAAATTTAAAAAATTTTTAATTTTTTAATAATGATGTAAAATAAAAAGGAATTTTCGTTTTTCTATAGAATATTACTTAATAGTGGTTTAAAATGGTTTAAAGTGGTTGAAAGTGGAGTAATAATATAAAGTGGGGGAATATTATGTTTATTGGTGAGTATCAACATGCCATTGATAGTAAAAATAGAATGATTATTCCCACAAAATTTCGTGAAGGATTAGGTAGCGAATTTATATTAACCAAGGGCCTTGATGGATGCTTGTATATATACACAATGGACGAATGGAAGATAATGGAGGAAAAACTTAAAAAACTTCCATTAACTAGTAAGGATGCCAGAGCATTCGTGAGATTTTTTTTCTCAGGTGCAAATGAAATAACATGTGATAAGCAAGGAAGGGCCTTAATACCACAAAATTTATGTGAATACGCTTCGATTAAAAAGGAAATAGTAAGTATAGGCGTATCAACTAGAATAGAAATATGGGCTAAAGACAAATGGGATGAATATAATGAGTCGGATATTAATTTTGATGAGATTGCAGAAAAAATGAACGAATTAGGCTTATAAAAGGAGATAAAAATGGAGTTTAAGCACATATCAGTTTTATTAAATGAATGTATTGAAGCACTTGATATAAAGGAAGATGGAATTTATGTGGATTGTACACTAGGAGGTGCAGGTCATTCACTTGAAATTTTAAAAAAATTATCAGCTAAAGGAAGGCTTATTGGAATTGATCAAGACGAGGATGCATTAAAGGCAGCAAAGGAAAAGATTAAGGAATTTAACAACGTTACATATGTACATGATAATTTTTACAATATAAAGGCGATACTAGACAAACTAGAAATTGAAAAAGTTGATGGAATTTTTATGGATTTAGGAGTTTCGTCATATCAATTAGATAATACAGAACGTGGATTTAGTTATATGAGAGATGCAAAACTTGATATGAGAATGGATAGAAGTCGCGGAATAACAGCTTTTGACGTTGTAAATAATTATGAAGAAGAGCAAATAGCCGATGTTTTAAGAAATTATGGTGAAGAAAAATTTTCTAAAAGAATTGCTAATTTCATAGTGGATAGAAGAAAAGACAAACCAATTGAAACAACGCTTGAACTTGTGAATGTTATAGATGCAGCTATCCCTGCAAAGTATAAGAGAGATGGAGGTCACCCTGCTAAAAGAACTTTTCAAGGCATAAGAATTGAAGTTAATGGGGAACTTAAAATACTTGACAAGGCAATAGAGGACGGAGTAGATAGACTAAATAGTGGTGGAAGAATGGCGATTATTACATTCCAGTCACTTGAGGATAGAATTGTTAAAGTTAAATTTAAAAACCTAGAGGATCCATGTAAATGTCCAAAAGAGTTACCTATGTGTGTGTGTGGTAAAACACCAATCGTAAAGCTTATTAGTAGAAAACCTATAAGGGCAACAGAGGAAGAACTAGAGATAAATAGTAGAAGTAGAAGTGCAAAACTAAGAGTTGCAGAAAAGATTTAGTTCTAAATTGTGGATGGGGTGAATAAAGTGATAGTAGCAAAAAAAGAGTTTGAGGTATATGGAAATACAGTTTTAGAACCACAAGAATATGAAGAGTTAGAGAAGTCAAGAAAACAAGCTAATCAAAGTAAAAGACAAAATGATATTAAAAAGAAAAAAGGAATTCTTACAAATATACTTATAGGATTTGTTATTGGAATGGTTGTTATAGCAAGGTACTGCATGATTTACTCTTATCAACAAGCGAGTTCTAAAGCTAAAGCTCAGATAGAAGTATTAAGTAAAGAAAATGATGCGTATCAGGTAGATCTAATAAAGTTTAAAAATATAAGCTATATTGAGAAAACAGCCACAACAAAACTTCATATGGTTAAACCCAGTGCCAGTGACATAAAATATTTTAATTTGAGTAAAAACAATTTAGGTACGAATGATAATTCTAAAATTAGGATAAGTAATACAGTAGTAAATAAAATAAAAAATGTTATGTTTTAAATAATAATTAATGCCCAGCAATGTATCAGGGGGGAAATAAGTTGGCAAGAGGAGAGTATAGGGACAAGGTGGTAGTTAAACGCAGAATGTTAATTGTCTTTTTCATACTTTTTATTTTGCTTTTTCTATTAATTAGTAGGTTAAGCTACGTAATGATAGTTAAGGGATCAGATTACAAAGAAAAAGCAATTCAACAGTGGACAAGTGATGTTCGAATTTCACCAAAGAGGGGACGGATTCTAGATAGAAATGGAAAAGAGCTAGCTATAAGTGCAAATGTTTTTAGAGTAGATTTAGATCTTAATGCATTAAGAGAAACTACAAAGAAAAATAGCTTAAGTATGAAAACTATTGCACCAGAACTAGCTACAATCCTTGAAATGAAATCTAGTGACGTTTTATCAACTTTGACTAAGACAAATTCAAAAGGTAAAGCTATTGGATCAGCAATTTTGAAGAGAAGAATAGAAAAAGCTACAGCTGATAAAATAAGTGATTATTCGAAAAAGCATAATCTACGAGGAATTGTTATTACAGGTGACACTAAAAGGTATTATCCAAATGATAATTTCTTATCAAGTGTTTTAGGACATACAAATTCTGATGGTAATGGTTTAACAGGAGTTGAACTTTATTACAATAAATTTCTATCAGGGATACCTGGCATGAAAATTTCAGAAACAGATAGAAAAAGTGAAGAAGTACCTTATACTATATCGGATTATACAAAACCCATAAATGGTAAAGATGTAGTGCTTACTGTTGATGAGATGATTCAGTATTTTTGCGAAAAAGCTGCATCACAAGCTATGATTGATAATAAAGCAAAAGCAGTTAGTATAATTGTTATGAATCCTAAAAACGGGGAAATATTAGGTATGGCTAATAAACCGGATTATAACCCTAATGATCCTTGGGATCTTAGCAAAAGTTATGACGAAAACCAAAAGGCATGGAGAAATAGGGCTGTTAGTGACATTTTTGAGCCAGGGTCTATTTTTAAAGTGTTTACAGCTACAGCTGCAATGGAAGAAAAGTTAGTTAAGGAAGATGATAAATTTTTCTGCTCTGGTAGCACAGTAGTTGCAGGAAGAAGAATCAAGTGTTGGAAAACTACAGGACATGGAGCTGAAAACTTTGTGGATATATTAAAAAACTCTTGTAATGTTGGATTTATGGAGCTAGGTCGTAGACTAGGACCTGAAAAATTAAATAAGTACATTTATTTGTTTGGGTTTGGTAAAAAAACTGGTATAGATGTTAATGGTGAAGCTTCAGGAATAATTAGAAAGACTAAAGACATGACTGCTCAAGATGTAGCAACAACATCATTTGGTCAAAGTAACGCTATATCTTGCATACAATATTTAACTGGCTTTAATGCTATTGCAAATGGCGGCAAGCTTATAACTCCTCATATCATGAAAGAGATAGTTGATTATGGTGATACAAATACTAAAAAAGTTTTAAAAACTTATTCGAATTATAATACGAGAAAGATAATTGATACAGCAGTTGCAAAAAAACTTAGGTCTTATCTTGAACAAGTTGTTGAAAGCGGTGGTGGTAAGAAGGCATTTATCGCAGGCTACCATATCGCAGGAAAAACAGGAACTGCTCAAAAGATTAGTACAACAGGTCCAGGTTATGCATCGCAAAAATATGTTTCATCATTTGCAGGAATGGCTCCGGCGGATGACCCTAAGATAACTATACTTGTTAATATAGATGAACCAGATCCTTCTAATTATTATGGTGGTCAGATTGCAACTGTTGTTGGAAAACAGGTATTTAACGATATATTTAATTATTTATCATTAAAATCTGATGCAACTAGTGAAGAGGTCGGCAAAAGTTTATTAAAGGATATTATCGTACCTGAGGTAAGAGGCCTTAAAACAGCAGATGCGCAAAAGATACTAAAAGATAATAATTTAAGGATAAAATCAAGTCCAGCTGAAGGTACAGTTACGGATATGACTCCAAAACCTGGTGTTACTGTTAAAGAGGGAACTGAAATTATCTTGCATACAGGTAAGGTACAAAATGAGAATAATATGGTTGTGGTTCCAAGTATTATAGGGAGTAGTTCACAAAGGGCTAGCAAACTACTAAGTAAACTTGGTCTAAATGTTAAATTTACTGGAAGTGGAATAGTCACAGACCAAAGTGACGATGGTAAAGTTGTGAAAAAAGGAACTATAATTACTGCAGATCTAGATATTATGGCTGATTAGTTAAATCATCTCCTGGGTCGCTGCAACATCTCTGAAAGAGATGAATTAACGACTTCAGAAGGAGATTTAAACTAGCTTTTATAGAAATTAAAAACTTTCCTTCTGAAATGTCGTTAAATATAGTGTATAATTATAAATTAACATGTGGAAAACAAAAACCGACAGGATTCAGTATTTCTGAACTGTCGGATTTGCCATGTTAGAGGGTAGAGTTATTTTTTTATGAAATTAACTTTATTTGTATATTATTTATAAAAGAGGTTAGTAATAAAAAGTATAATATATTTCTACTTAGTAGTATTATGTTATGACTTAAGGGAGCGATTGTATGAAGTTAAGAAAAATAATGGAGAACATTAAATTCGATTTAATAAAGGGTGATATTGATACAGATATAAAAGAAATTCAATATGATTCAAGAAAGGTTAAAAAGGGTGATGTGTTTTTCGCTATAGAAGGATATAAGCTTGATGGACATAAATATATACAAAGTGCTATTAATAATGGTGCTATTGCAGTTGTATGTCAGAAAGAAATAGAAAATATAGATGCCATTGTGATCAATACTAAGGATTCAAGAAAGGCATTGGCCATAAGTTCGTCAAATTATTACTCAAATCCAAGTCGTAACATGAAAATGATAGGGATAACTGGAACTAACGGAAAAACAACATCAGCATTTATGATTAAAGCAATACTCGAGCAGAGTGGATATAAGGTTGGACTAATAGGTACTATAGCAAATTTTATAGGGACAAAGAAGATTCATACAGAGAGAACTACTCCGGAATCATTAGAGCTACATGGGCTTTTTAAAGAAATGGTAGATTCTAATGTTGATTATTGTGTAATGGAGGTGTCATCACATTCTTTAAGCTTAGATAGAGTATATGGTATAGAGTTTTGTGAAAGCATTTTTACAAATTTAACTCAAGATCATTTGGATTTTCATAAAACCTTTGAAAATTATTTTAATGCTAAATTAAAATTATTTAAGTTAAGCAAAGTATCAGTAATTAATATTGATGATGAATATGGTGTAAAAGCATATAATTCAATAAAAAATAGTAAATTAAGCTTTGCATTAAACCATAAGGCAGATATTATGGCTACCAATATAAAAATGCATTCAAGGGGTAGTAAATTCACTTTAAAATACAAAGAAAATTCTTTTGATATGGAATTAAATATACCAGGAAATTATAATGTATATAATGCGCTTGGGTCTATAGCAGTTTGTTTAAATCAAGGAGTTGAGATACCTGTAATTCGAGAGGCACTACGAAAGGTACAAGTACTTGGACGATGTGAACTTGTTGAAAACAATCATAATTTGGGGTTTGAAATAATTTTAGATTATGCACATACACCTGATGGTTTAGAAAACATTTTGGAAACTGTAAGGGAATTTACGAAAGGTAAACTTATAGCTGTTTATGGTTGTGGTGGGGATAGAGATAAAACAAAAAGACCAATAATGGGTAGAATAGGAACAAGTTTAAGTGATTTTTCATTTATAACTTCTGATAATCCAAGAACTGAAAACCCAATGGAAATCATTAAAGATGTAGTTCGCGGCATTGAAAAGAATAATTTTGAAATAATAGAGAATAGACGTGATGCTATAAAACGAGCAATAGAGAGCGCAACAATTGGTGATATAATTGTTATTGCAGGAAAAGGTCATGAAGATTATCAAATACTTAAAGATAAAACTATACATTTTGATGAGAGAGAAGTCATTTCAGAGATACTTAAGGAGAAATTATAAATGGAATATATTACAACAAATGAAATAATAGAGGCAGTTCATGGAGAATTAGTCTTGCAAGGTGAGAGTACTAAGCATAATAATGTATGTTTAGATACAAGAATTATAAAAGATGACGATATTTTTATAGCAATAAAAGGTGAAAATTTTAATGCTAATGAGTATGCCTCCATTGCTAGTAAAAAAGGTGCTTCAATTTGTATAATTGATGATATGAAATTCAAAAAGTCTGAGTTTAATAAGAAAACATCTGTTATTAAGGTAGCAGATACAAAAAAGGCACTTCTTATGCTTGCTAAATTTTACATAAACAAGCTAAATATAAAGGTAGTAGGAATTACTGGTTCTACAGGCAAGACATCTACAAAAGACTTAGTTGCAGCAGTTCTTAGTGCTAAGTTTAAAGTGTTTAAAACGTTAGGTAATTTTAATAATGAAATAGGATTGCCTATGATGATATTTAAGTTAGATAAAACTTATGATGTTGCTGTACTTGAAATGGGTATGAGTGACTTTTTCGAAATTCATAACTTGTGTGAAGTTGCTAAACCTGATATTGCTATTATTACTAACATTGGAATGTCTCATATTGAAAATCTTAAAACTCGAGAAAATATTTTAAAAGCTAAAATGGAAATAACAGATTTTTTTAGTGATGATGGTGTTCTAATTGTAAATTCAGATAATGATTTATTACAAGATATCATATCAAAATATAAACTTATAAAAACGGGGATTGATTCAGAGGCTGATTATACTGCATGTAATTTAAATGTCCTTGAAAAGAAAATAATATTTAACGTAATGGATGGAAAAAACTTAGTAGAAACTGCTATTGAGGTAAATATACCAGGACGTCATAACATCCTCAACTCAATGCTCGCTGTAGCATGTGCAAGAGTAATGAATATGAGTTATAAAGAAATAACGTTAGGGTTTAAAAAACTTGAAGCTACGTCTATGCGATTAAATATAACAAAAGGGAAAAAATTCACTATAATTAATGACTGTTATAATGCTAGTCCTGATTCAATGCTCGCTGCCATTGATGTCCTGGGAAATACTCGAGGCACAACGAAGATCGCGATTTTTGGCACTATGAGAGAACTGGGAGATAGTGCATATGATGGACATAAACAAGTTGGAGAATATGCCAAAAGCAAAGGGATTGATTTATTAATTACACTTGGTGAATTTAATGATGCATATAAAGAAGGATTTAATGATATAGATAAATATAGAAGTTTTGAAACCTATAATGAAGTAGTTTCCTTTCTAGATAAAGTTCTAAAAAAAGACGATGTTGTTTTGGTTAAAGCTTCAAGATATATGAAGTTTGAGAGTATAGTGGAGAAACTCGAAAATATTAATAATAAAGAGGTGATAGAAAAATGAGTTTGATTATTTATTCTGTAATAATTGCATTTTTATTATCAATTATACAAGGACCATTGATAATTCCACTTCTACATAAGCTTAAATTTGGTCAGAATATAAGGGCAGAAGGACCTAAAAGTCATCTTAAAAAAGCTGGAACACCTACTATGGGTGGCATAATATTTATAATTTCAACAATAATTACAATGTTATTAATTGTTAGACATACAAATGATGAAGCCATGATTGCATTATATTGTTTAATAGCTTTTGGAATAATAGGACTTATTGATGATTTTCTAAAGATAACACATAAAGAAAATGAAGGACTTAAATCTAAACAAAAGATGTTACTTATAGTGATAGTTGCAGGAATAATTGGCTATTACGCTTCAATTAGGTTAGGAACTGACATAACGATACCATTTACTAGTAGAAGTGTGAATTTGGGAATTTGGTACGTACCTTTTATTATTATTTATTTTGCAGCAACTACTAATTCAGTTAATTTAACTGATGGGTTAGATGGACTCGCAACTTCAGTTACGATAGTGGTTATGACATTTTTTGCTTTAGTTAGCAATATGCTGTTTCATCCTTCTCTTTCAATATTTTGTGCAGCACTTGCAGGTGCTCTATTAGGATTTTTAAAATACAATTCTTATAAAGCACAAATTTTTATGGGGGATATGGGATCTTTAGCACTTGGCGGAGCAGTAGCAGCCGTTGGCATGATACTAAAATCACCGTTCCTCGTTGTAATAGTAGGTGGAATATATGTAATGGAGGCACTCTCAGTTATTATTCAAGTTTCGGTATTTAAGGCTACAGGTAAGAGAGTATTTAAAATGTCCCCTATTCATCATCATTTTGAATTAAGTGGATGGCATGAGACTAAAGTTGTTGCAGTATTCTCCGTTGTAACAGTAATTTTATGTTTAATCGGATTTTTATCATTTTCCTATTAGTGATGTAAGGAGGATATAATATGAAAAAGTATAATTCTAAAATGGGACAGATAGATTTTATATTATTTGCAACGATAATTGTTCTTGTGGCTATTGGAGTAGTAATGGTTTATAGTTCCAGTTCATATGTTGCGGCTTTTAAATATAATGATCCAGAGTATTTTTTGAAAAAGCAGCTTATGTGGGCAGTTGTTGGCTGTATTTTTATGGCTATAGCTATTAAAACTGATTATCACATTATAAAAAAATATACTGGAATAATTATGGTGATTACGATAGCACTTTTAATTGTAGTTTTAGCTTTCCCGGCTATCAACGGTGCTAAAAGATGGATTCCATTAGGATTCGCATCTATTCAACCATCAGAAATCGCTAAATATACTGTGGTGCTATTTATGGCTAAAAGTTTAGAGAGAAAGGGAGAAAGAGTTAAAGAATTTCTTAAGGGTATATGTCCATATTTATTAGTTTCAGGACTTTATGCAGGTTTGGTTTTGCTTGGATCAAACTTGAGTATTGCAGCTGTTATAATGATTGTTACTGTGATTATTTTATTTGCAGTAGGTGCAAAAATATCACATCTTTTAGCAATAGGTTCATCACTTGTTGCAGCAGTTGGTGCTTTAACGATTCTTGAACCATATAGATTGGCTAGACTGATGAACTTTAGAAATCCTTTTGCTGATAGCCAAGGTAAGGGATATCAATTAGTTCAGTCACTTCTTGCACTGGGGTCAGGTGGCATTACTGGTGCAGGTATTGGCCAGTCAAGGCAAAAATGTTTATATATACCAGAGCCCCAAACAGATTTTATTTTTGCAATAATTGGTGAAGAATTGGGGTTAATCGGATGCGCGTTTATAATATTGTTATTTATAATTTTCGTATGGCGAGGTATTAAAACAGCAGTTACAGCTAAAGATATGTATGGAACTATCTTAGGTATTGGAATTACATCAGTTGTAGCAATACAGGCAGTAATAAATATTGCTGTAGTTACAGGGTCAATGCCAGTAACTGGTGTTCCATTGCCATTTATAAGTTACGGTGGATCAGCTCTGGTTTTTAATATGTTTGCAGTTGGAGTACTTTTAAATATATCAAGGCAAACTTCAAGTAAAAGTTAGAAGAGGCATGCGTAAATGCATTGCCTTTTCTATGTTTAAAAGTAAACTAAATGAGAGCATTTTTAAATAAATACTATAAATAGGTTGAATTTCAGATGAAAATAGTTAACTTAAGTGTTATTATATATATAGGACTAGTTTTAAATGATATTGTACAAATTAAATTTGAATCTATTTTGCAATATACAAATTTTATTGGTGTGTATTAATATATAATTTGTAAATTTGTTAAGGAATGCGAGGAAGTGAATGGGGAAAAAAAGTAATAATCTTGAAAAAGGGAATTACATTATAGAAAATAAAGAAAAACTATTATATAAAAGAAAAAAACGAAAAAAAATAAGAGGGCTATTGTTATTAGTAATAATTATGATAACAACATTAATTACATTATGTATGAAATTGCCTTATTTTAATCTTCAAAAGATTGAAATAATAGGAAATGTTAATTCATCTAAAACTGAAATTAACAATATAGCTAAAACTCATTTGGGAAGTAATATTCTATATGATACTTTTAGTGACAGTAAGAAACAAATTATGAAGGATCCATATATCCTAAGTGTAAAAGTTAAAAAGGTTTTTCCAAGCAAGATTATAATAGAAGTAACTGAAAAAGAAGCTATGTTTTACGGGAAATCAAATGGTAATTATTACATCATAGATGATAAAGGCTGGCTACTTCAAAAAAGATCTAATATTCAAGGGATGAAATTAGTGAATTTAATTGGATTTAATTACGACAAAGCCCAAGCAGGTTCTTTAATTGCAACAAAAGGTGATCGAAAAATAGATATTCTAGTTTTGATGGCTAGTATTATTAAAAATTATGATGAAAATAGTAAATCAAGTAAGATAATGATGGTAGATGTACATAATGTGTTAGACATTAGGGTCTTATATGAAAATATGTATATTAAATTTGGAACAACACACGATTTAAAAAACAAATTTAATAAGGCGATAAACATTATTACTCAACCTCAATATAAAAATGCAAAGGGGTATGTAGATGTTAGTTTTACAGGAAGCCCAGTGATTTATGTAGAACACCAAAAGTAAAAATTATCTCCCCCAGAGAGTAACAAGGAGGAAGTTTATGAAGAAGTTTAAATCCCAAATATCCATTGGTATTATATGTGTATTATTAGGATTTATGATAAGTTACCAATTTAAAATGATAAGTAAACAAAACGCAGCAGCAGATACAAGTAAAAATGCACCTGAAATTATAACTGAAAATGAACAATTAAAAAAGAGTAAGGTAGATATGCAAAAAAAGATTGATGATTTGGATGCTAAAACAAAAGAATATGAAACGGCTGCAGGTGGTAAAAACGCAGCAAGTGAATTGTTAAGTAAAGAATTGGATGAGACGAGAATACTTACTGGAGGTACAGATGTACAAGGTGAAGGTATGATAATTTATGTAACACCTAAAAGCAGTATTTTCGGAAGTGATTCGCAGGATCAGCAAATAAATGATACAGATTTAGTTCATATAGTAAATGAATTAAATGCTGCAGATGCAGAAGCTATTTCTATTAATGATATTAGACTAACTTCACGTAGTGGCATAAGGAATGCTGGAAATGCGATTATTATAAGTGATGAAAGAGTCTCTTATAGTAAAAGAATAACTATTAAAGCAATCGGTAAAAGTGATATATTGGAAAGTGCCATCAGCTTCCCAGGAGCAATTCCGCAAACGCTTAGTCAAACTTGTGATATAACAATGGAAAAATCAAATAAAATTGAAATTGCTAAATCAAATGAAACATATAAATTTGAGTTTGCAAAGCCAATAGAAAAGAAGTAGAGGTGATTAAATGGTTGCTTTTGTAGGGTTACTTATAGGTGTAATATTAGGAATTGTATGGAATGTAAACATTCCAGTTAAATTTTCTCCATATATTTCAGTAGCAATTTTTGCGTGTTTAGATTCTGTTTTTGGTGCATTAAGGGGTTCAATATCTCATAATTTTCGTGCAGATATTTTTGTGTCAGGTTTTTTCGGAAATGCAGCTTTAGCTGTAGCCATGGTATATTTAGGTGATAAATTAGGAATACCAATTTATCTGGCTGCTGTTATTGTATTTGGAGGTCGGATATTTGATAACTTTGCAATTATTAGACGACTTTTAATTGATAAAACTAAATCCCATTCATGAGGTGATTAAATGAAAAATAATGAAGCTACTATATTTGTTTTTATTGCTTCAATAATCATAGGGATTCTTATATCCATGAATATTGGATTTAAAGGGAAAAGTGATTTTTTAGATGTAAAACAATATGATGAGGCCTATAATGAGAGAATTGAATTATATGCGGAACTAAATAGTTTAAAGCAACAATATTATATTACCAACTTAAAACTTAAAAAATATAATTCTGGTGATGAAAAAACACTTCAGGTTTCAAAAGAAATTAAAAAGGAAGTTATTAATAATAACTTAATAATTGGAAATAGCGATGTTAGTGGTCAAGGCGTTAAAATTACACTAGAGGATGGTGTTGACAGCTTTGATAACAATGTTACTATGAGTCAGTTAATTCATGATTCTGATATTGTTCAAGTAATAAATGATCTTCGAAATGCAGGTGCAGAAGCAATATCAGTAAATGGAATAAGGGTTATTTACAATAATTGGGGATTGTGTGCTGGTTCTAATATTGATTTAAATGGTGTTAAGATAGTAACTCCATTTTATATTAGTGCCATTGGGAATAAAGATGTAATGTATAATTATTTAACCTTAGAGCAAACACATACAGCATTGTTACAAAGTAGTGATGTTAAAATTAAAATTGTTAAGTCAAATAGTATAAATATATTGGCATATAATGGTAATGTTGTTTATAAGTATATGAGTTTAGTAAATAAATAATTTTATAAATCATTAAAATACACGAATATTAAAGGATTTTTATGTTTAATGAAGAATTAGTACAGAAATAGGATAGGGCAATTAATAATTGCAATGCGCCCTAAAAACTAAGGAGGGACGGATAGTTGTCAATTGGAGAAGTTTATAATAAAATAAAGAATGAAATCCCAAAAAACGTAACACTAGTATGTGTTTCTAAGACCAGGCAAATTAGTGAGATAAAAGAAGCTTATGATTGTGGAGCTAGGGACTTTGGAGAAAACAAAGTTCAAGAATTTCTTGAAAAATATGACAATATAGAGAAAGACAGCAGATGGCACTTTATAGGACATTTGCAAACCAATAAGGTAAAGTACATAGTTGGAAAAGTTTATCTTATACATTCATTAGATAGCATACATTTACTCAAAGAAATAGAAAAACGTTATTCATCAAAGAATGAAATAGCAAATGTTTTAATCCAAATAAATATAGGCAAAGAAGCTTCAAAAACTGGTATTGATGTTGAGAAAGTAAATGACTTGATAAAAGTATGCGAAGAATGCACGAATGTTAAAGTAAAAGGGCTTATGGCGACAATTCCAATTGGTGATGATGAAAGCTCTAGAAAGTATTTTGCTAAGATGAAGGCTATTTTTGATAATCTAAAGAACTATAAATATAAAAATGTTTCCATGGAGTTTCTATCATTAGGGATGAGTAAAGACTTTCCAATTGCTCTAGAAAAAGGAGCTAATATGATAAGACTTGGCACAAAAATATTTGGAAAAAGAGATTATAAAAAACTGGAGGTAATACAAAATGGCAAGTAAAGTGATTAATAAGGTTATGGGTTTTTTAGGTATGGCAGAGGAAGAAGAGGATGAGGTTCAAGAAATGGATAACGAAGATGAAAATGTGGACATTGAATCATTAATGAGTGCAAATAAGAAACAGAGTAAAGTAGTGAATATTCATACGTCAACATCTACAAAAGTAGTAATTATAAAACCTGAGGATTTTGATGAAGCTACTGTGATTAGTGATAACTTAAAGTCAAGAAAGATAATTGTGATAAATACCACTGCATTAGAACCTAGAACTGGTCAAAGATTATTAGATTTTGTTGGTGGAGTATGTTACGCTTTAGGTGGTGATCTTCAGCAGGTAGAAAAAGGAGTATATATAATTTCACCATCAAATATAGAAGTTAATAATGAATTAAAAAACGAGCTAAGTTCAAAGGGGATTTTTAATTGGAATAAGTAAAAATATGTATTAAAGGAATGAAGAAATATTTAGGACACAATAAAATATTGTTGTCTATATTTGAAAAGTTCAGGAGGTTATAAAATTTGTATTTGTATAATGTAATTAATATGTTTTTTAAGGTGTTAGAATATGCAATTCTTATTGAAGTGGTTTTGTCTTGGGTTTATGCAGGAAGATCAAATCAATATATTGAAATTTTACATAAAGTCACCAATCCTTTGCTAGAACCAGGTAGAAAGATACAAGATAGATTCTTTGGTAATATGATGATCGATTTTTCACCAATAATCGCGCTTGTTATTATAATGATATTAAGACAAATTGTATATGTTTTATTTACATTATTATAGTAAGGAGAAATACAGATGGATAAAAAACATTTTTTGAATAGTATAAATTGTGAAGATAAGAACTTAATTTCTAACATATTTAATAAAATACAAATAGCTGAAAAAACAAAACAAATCATATTTACTAATGATTTTTTACCTCCAGCTATATGGCATCAAATTATGGATATAAGTGAAGAGTATGAAATAAAATCATTTACGAATGGAATATTTAAAGACTCAGATAGGAGAATGTTATCATTTTCGACCGGGGATTCGCCTACAGAGTATCCTATAGATTTACTTGAAATAAAAAATAAATCTAAATTTTCTAAGGTTGATCATAAGGATTATTTGGGTGCAATAATGTCACTAGGTATAAAAAGAGAAAAATTGGGTGATTTAATAATTCAAGATTCTATATGTTATGCACCGGTTTGTAGTGACATTAGTAACTTCATAATTAATAATTTAAATAAAGTTAAGAATTGCCCTTGCACAGTAACTGAGTATGATTATATATCACAGAAGTTACCTGAAAGAAAATTTGAGGAGAAAATTATTATAACTACGTCATTTAGATTGGATGGTTTAGTTTCAGCTGTATGTAATATTTCTAGGAATAGTTCGGTTGAACTAATATCAACAGGTAAAGTACTAGTTAATTATTTTCAAAGTGCAAAGAAGGATAAAGTAGTTGAAAACAATGATACATTAACAATTAGGGGATATGGGAAGATTAAGATAGTAGAGACTATAGGAAATACACAAAAGGGTCGTTTGAAAGTTGCAATAAAGAGGTACATATAGGTATAGGGGGGACGTAATGAGAATAACAGCTATGGACATTAATAATAAAGAATTTAAAAAGGTATTAAGAGGATACAATTCAGAAGAGGTAGATGATTATTTAGAGACGATATCTGATGAATATGAAATGGCGTATAAAGAAAATTCTACGCTTAAAGAGAAAATTAGTTTTTTACAAGAGAAACTAGATCATCATGTTAAGATAGAAGCAACAATTCAGAACACTTTAGTATTGGCTCAAAATGCAGCAGAACAAGCAAAGATTTCTGCTCAAAAGGAATCGGAATTGATTGTTAGAAATGCAAACGATTCTTCTGAAAGGATGCTTGAAAAAGCCCATGATGATGTACTTAAAGTAAATGATGAATATGAAAGAGTTAAGCAGGAATTTGCAAAGTTTAGGACTAAATTTAGAAGTTTCATGAATTGTCAACTTGAGATGTTTGAGGGACTTGAAAATGATTATCTTAAAAATTATAATGTAGGAAATGCTATTAATGATCATCAAACAGAGGGAGAAGTTGCTATTGATTCTGAATGTTCGAATTTAACTCTCAAAAATATTGATGAAAAAGATTTTCATGAAAATGGTGAGCTCGAAGAAATAAAAAGTTTTTTTGCTAAAAAGTAAAAATCTAAAAATCTCACTCCTAGGGTGAGATTTTTTATGTGCCAAATAGGGAATGTACATATTAGACTAAAATAGTTAAAAATTGTTAGACATTTATAAAATAAGGAGGAATAAAGAATGAACATAGGTATTATTGGAGCAATGGAGGAAGAGGTTCAATTTTTAATTAGGGATATGGAGTTTTTAAGAAAAGAAGTGAAGGCTAAAATGGAATTTAGTCTTGGAAAGTTACATAATAAAAATGTTGTAGTAGTAACTAGTGGCATAGGTAAAGTTAATGCAGCAATTTGCGCTCAAATATTAATTGATGATTTTAATGTTGATTACATTATTAATGTTGGTATCGCAGGTGGAACAGAAGATAATATATATCCAGGGGACATTGTAATAGCAAACAATTTAGTACAACATGATATAGATACAACTATATTTGGTGATAGGATAGGACAAATTCCAAGGCTTGATACTTTTGATTTTAAATGTGATAATTCATTAATCAAATTTGCAGAAGAATCATGTAAAAATATAAAAGGACATAATCATTTTACCGGAAGAATTGTGTCAGGAGATCAATTTATTGCAAGTGTTGATAAGATAAAGTGGTTAAATTCTGAATTTAAATGTTTGGCATGTGAAATGGAAGGGGCAAGTATTGCTCAGGTATGTTATTTAAATGAAACTCCATTTATTGTTATTAGATCTATATCAGACAATGCAAGTAATGGGGCTCAAATGGAATATGAAAAATTTAAGGATATTGCAGTTGAAAATTCTACAAATATTTTAAATAATATGTTGAAACTAATTTAGAAATTAATTTTTATTGGTATTAAATCATCTCCTGCGGAGCTGAAATATTAACGACTTCAGAAGGAGATTTATAATCCAACTTATAAAAGTTGGAGACTTTCCTTCTGAAATGTCGTTAAAAATATAAATATTATTAAATAAGTGTAATAAAATTCTTCCCATGAGAAAACATAATCATATAGAAGTTATATTTTTTATATTACTACTATATTAAAACTTGAGGAGTTGTTATCATGGAAAGAAATAAAATACAATATTTTAAAACAAAATTAATAAATGAACAGTCACGTGTCCTTGATCTTATCAAATTAATGAGACAAAATGGGGTTATAGATTCTAATAGTGAAATGGCAACTGAATTATCTTTTTATGACAATCATCCGTCTGACGTTGCCACCGAATTGTTTGATAAGGAAAAAGGAATTGCGTTAAAAGGAAATGAGATATCAGTATTAAATAAAATTGAGGATGCGCTAAATAGTATTGAGGATCATACGTATGGTAAATGCAAAAGTTGTGGAGTTGATATCGATCCTGAAAGATTAGAATTTATACCTTATGCTACTAATTGTGTGGCATGTGAAAAATCTATTGGGAATAAGAAACCGGCAGAGCAAAACAATAGATGTGTTGAGGAAGATATACTTGGATCGTTTTTTAAATATAGCAATAAAAGCGATGTAGGTGTTGATGCAGAAGATATTTATCAGGGAGTAGAACGTTTTAATAATAAATTAGATGACATAATTGAATTTGATGATGACGATGGTTATGTTGAGCCTATAGATAAAATAAGTAATCAGCAATACAAAAATCAGTTACCAGATTAACAATATATAAATATAAAGAATAAAAGAGTATATATTGCTTATAATTTTAAATAATAAATTTTGAGCAATATATATTCTCTTTTGTATAATTGGGGGGGAATGGTATGGAAGTTTTAATTATTTTTTTAGGCCTCGTATTGGACAGATTAACTAAAGTTTGGGCTCTCACTTATTTGAAAGATAGTAATGGAGTTATATTAATTAAGGATTTTTTTAAATTGGAATATTTAGAGAATCGCGGAGCTGCTTTTGGAATACTTCAGAACAAATTAATATTACTTGCTTTAGTTACATTACTTGTTATATTCTGCATGATATATTATATTATTAAGTATAAGCCAAAATCAAAATTTCTAAGAATAAGTTTTGCATTGATTATAAGTGGAGCACTTGGAAATTTATATGATAGACTGTTTTATAAGTATGTAGTAGATTTTATTTTAATCCATTATAAAGAGGTTTACTCTTTTCCAACATTTAACGTAGCAGATATGTTAGTTGTTGTGGGAACATTGGTTTTGGCAATTTCAATAGTAAAGGAAGAGATATAGATGGAAAATTATGATTTTAAAGTTGAAGAAAACTCGGTTGGTATGAGGCTTGATGTATTTATTGCAAATGAACTTGAAGATAAATCAAGGTCATATATTCAAGGACTAATTGAGAAGGAAAATGCTACTGTGAATGGTAAATGTCGAAAAAGTAATTTTAAATTGAAATTGGACGACATGATTGGGTTCTCTATTCCAGATCCTGTTGAGTTAAACGTAAAAGCGGAAGATATCCCTTTAGACGTTATATATGAGGATAGTGATGTAATTGTTGTTAACAAACCTCAAGACATGGTGGTTCACCCTGCACCAGGAAATTATACTGGCACATTGGTGAATGCACTCTTAAATCACTGTACAGACCTGTCAGGTATAAATGGTATTCTTAGACCAGGGATAGTGCATAGAATCGATAAGGATACATCTGGAGCGTTAGTGGTAGCTAAAAATGACAATGCACACAATTCTCTAGCAGCACAGCTTAAAGATCATTCAATGACAAGAAGTTATTTAGCAATAGTCGAAGGTGTTATTAAAGATGATGAAGGTACAGTTGATGAGCCTATTGGAAGACATCCCAAAGATAGGATAAAAATGGCGATAGTTGAGAGTGGTAAAAGAGCAGTAACTCATTATAAAGTTATTGAAAGATTTAATGGTTATACATTAGTAGAATGTAATTTAGAAACAGGGAGAACTCATCAAATAAGAGTACATATGGCAAAGATAGGACATCCTTTAGTTGGTGACTTGATATATGGGTTCAAAAAACAGCATTTTAATTTAAAGGGACAGGTTTTGCATGCCAAAAAGCTTGGATTTATACACCCAACTACTAATAAATACATGGAATTTGAGTCACCAATTCCAACTTACTTTGAGAATTTAATAACTAAATTAAGAAATAGTTGAAATAGTATGTAACCTGTGATATTATATTGAAAGTGCAATATCACATATTATGTGTATTGTTTTTTAATATAATATCTATCCCTTTAAATGTTCCAGAGAGATCATAAGGATAAAGATAGCAATACTATTATGTAATTATAGTATGCCTTTACCTTTTGGTGAAGGCTTTTTTATATTAAATCCATATAAATAATATATTTTATAGGAGGTGAAATTATGGAATTTAAGTCAGTGTTATTAGATGAAAAAGCCATAAATCGAACATTAACAAGAGTTGCACATGAGATTACTGAAAAAAATAAAGGTACAGAAAACATTATTTTAGTGGGAATAAAAAGACGTGGAGTACCAATTGCACAAAGAATTGCGTTTTTAATAGAACAATTCGAGGGAGTTAAAGTACCAGTAAGTTCTGTTGATATTACCTTATATAGGGATGATCTTACCACTTTAAATGATCAACCAGTATTAAATAATGTGAATTTGGGCATAGATGTAAGAGGTAAAAAAATAATTTTAGTAGATGATGTACTTTATACAGGACGGACTGCTAGGGCTGCAATAGATGCCATAATAGATAAGGGTAGACCTCAAATGATACAATTAGCCGTTTTAGTAGATAGAGGGCACAGGGAGCTGCCTATAAGAGCAGATTATGTAGGCAAAAACATACCTACTTCCAGTAAAGAAATGATTTCTGTTGAACTTTTAGAAACTGATGAAAAAGATTCAGTAAGTATATATGAACTTTAGTTTTATGAAAGATACCGCAGCTTCACAAAAGATGACTAGCTTCGCAGGTGATGACTACAGTTTTACAAAAGATGATTACAGGACCGCAGGTGATGACTACAGCACCGCAGGTGATGACTACAGCACTGCAGGTGATGACTAATCTTTTAATATAGTCCGCGAGACTAAAAAGGAGGAACTAACTAATGAAAGATTTTATAGATGTTGATGAAAAGTTACCTATTTTAAAGACTATCCCTTTAAGTTTCCAGCACTTATTT
Organism: uncultured Clostridium sp.; assembly: GCF_937920395.1. Classification (GTDB taxonomy): domain Bacteria; phylum Bacillota; class Clostridia; order Clostridiales; family Clostridiaceae; genus Clostridium_AD. The sequence continues at coordinate 55,999 of NZ_CALEVF010000037.1, forward strand.
GCTATGGTGGGGGCAACTATACTTGTACCTATGCTTACAGGTCTTAGTCCCTCAATTGCACTGTTTTGTAGTGGTGTGGGAACACTATTATATATATTGTGTACAAAGGCTAGGCTTCCGGCATATGTAGGTTCATCTTTTGCTTTTATAGGACCAATGGGTGTTGCTACAAAGGCATATGGACAAAGTTCAATGCTTTCTGGAATTATAGCTGCTGGGCTTGTATATGTAATTGTAGCTCTAATTATTAAATGTATTGGGATTAAATGGTTAGATAGAATGCTTCCGCCAGTTGTTGTAGCTTCAGTTGTAATTGTAATTGGCCTAAGTCTTGCAAGTGGTGCAATAAATTGGTCAGGGCTAAATTCAACATTTACGGATCCTGGACTTGAAGGCGTAGCTAGATCTACATGGATATTTATATCAATGACAACTTTAGGTGTAGCAATAGTGGGGACTATGTATTTTAAAGGATTTTTCGGAGTAGTACCTATTTTAATTGCGATGGTAGTTGGTTATATACTGTCCATATTATTTGGAGTAATTCCACATGAAGTTCTAAAGGAAATAGCATCAGCAAAATTATTTAAATTGCCGAGTTTTGTTTTACCGACATTTAACATAAATGCTATTATGCTTATGGCTCCAATAGCTTTTGTAACACTTGCAGAACATATTGGACATGTATATGTTACAAGTAATGTTTGTGGTCGCAATTTTACAAAAGATCCAGGGCTTCATAGATCAATACTTGGAGATGGTATTGCTACAATGTTTGCTGGATTTGTAGGGGGACCACCTAACACTACGTATGGTGAGAATATAGGCGTTATGGCAATCACAAAAGTTTATAGTGTTTGGGTAATTGGCGGTGCGGCAATCATTGCAATTGTATTATCATTTATAGGGCCTGTAGCTATAGTTATAGGTAATATTCCATTACCTGTAATTGGTGGAGTGAGTGTAATGTTATTTGGAATAATAGCATCCTCTGGTTTTAGAATCTTTGTAGAAGATAAGGTTGATTTTAGTAAAAAGAGAAACCTAGTCATTTCTTCAGTTATAATAGTTTTAGGAGTAGGTGGAGGGGGAATTAATTTCAACTTTGCAGGCGCACAAGTACAAATAGCAGGTGTTGCACTTGCAACTTTGGTTGGTATAGTATTAAATTTAGTTTTACCTCAAACAAGCAAGTCGGGAGAGAATTAAGAAAATCATAATATGTAGTGTCAGACTAGTTCTGGCACTTTTGTTTTTTCAAAGAACGGTTAATATAAAAATTATAGACAATAATAGCAAATAGAGATATTATAATATGAGTGATACAAGTTAAAAGGGACATTGAAATAAATAAAAGTTATTATAATATTTATTTAAATATTCCTAAGGAAAAGAAGAAATGGGAGAGATAATATATGACATATACTTTAATAGCCACTACAACCTTTGGGTTAGAAGCAGTTACAGCTAAAGAACTAAAGGCACTAGGGTACGAGGATTTAATAGTTGAAAATGGAAGAGTCATGTTTGAAGGGGATGAAATGGATATTGCTATATGCAATATTTGGTTAAGAACTGCAGAGAGACTTTTTATAAAAATGGCTGAATTTAATGCATTGTCTTTTGAAGAATTATTTCAAGGTACAAAAGCTGTTGAGTGGGGTAATTTAATACCAGAAGATGGCAACATGCATATCGTAGGTAAATCTGTAAAGTCACAACTACATAGTGTTCCAGATTGTCAGAGTATAGTAAAAAAAGCAGTAGTAGAATCTATGAAGAAAAAATATGATAAAGAATGGTTTACAGAAGAGGGACCGGTCTATAAGATTGAGGTTTCAGTTTTAAGAGATGTTGTAACTTTATCAATAGATACTTCAGGTGTTGGATTGCATAAGAGAGGGTATAGAGAATATGCTGGTGAGGCACCACTTAAGGAGACGCTAGCTGCTGCCCTTGTCTTAATAAGTAAATGGGATAGCACAAGAGTACTTGCTGATCCTCTTTGTGGTTCAGGAACTATAGCAATAGAAGCAGCACTTATAGCAAAAAATATGGCGCCAGGAGTAAATAGAGAATTTGTATCAGAAAATTGGCCAAGTATGGATAAAGATATTTGGGAGCAAGTACGCGTAGGTGCAAAACGAACTATAAATTCTAATCCAGTTGAAATATTAGCTTCAGATATAGATAGAAGACTAATTAAGACAGCAATAGATAATGCAGAAAAAGCTGGTGTTAAGGAATTTATTAAATTTCAGAAGATACCAATGCAGGAGTTTGCCTCAAGGCAAAAGTATGGAGTTATAATAACAAATCCACCATACGGAGAAAGACTAGGCGAGGTTGAGGAAGTAAAGAGACTTCATATTGATCTTGGTGCTATGTATTCAAGATTAAATGAATGGTCTTGCTTTGTTATAACAGCTAATCGTGATTTTCAAAAGGATTTTGGAAAGAAAGCAGATAAAAATAGAAAATTATATAATGGAAGATTGTTATGTTACTATTACCAATATATAAAAGAAATACCTAGGAAAAAGAAGGAAGACTAGAGAATTATAGACTTTCTCCTACGTGACTTGAAATAAGAGCTTGAAATGTGAAATTCAATTAAGAAATTCTAGTGTTTTGTTCATGGAAAATTCACTATCGCTCACACTCGACGTCCTGTCTCGGGTTCGCTAGCCTGGGCCTCTGGGTAGGTCTCTGGGGGACATAACAATTATTAATTGTCATGCATCCTGTCAGGCTTACGAGAATTTTCCATTTACAAAACAAGAATTTCTAAATTAAATTTCAATTTTTTCTGCTCTTCTTATTTCAAGTCACTTCCGAAGAAAGTCATAATATTATGTATGTCTTAGAGGGAGGTCAAGGGATAAGGAAGAGATATCCGACTGTTGGAATGGTATGAGGAGTTTTCAATAAAGATAAGACTGGGGGTATATGTATAATATACTCTTTGTCTTATCTTTTTTCTATTTTGGTAAATGAATTAGAAACTATTTATATATTTTGAAGAAATAAATTACCAATATTTAATAAAAAAATGCTGGATTTCATTTAGTTAAATGGTACAATCTATTTATAAGTTGTTCTGTAATCGTAATAAATATCAAAGTAAAGGTTATTTACAAAATATTAAGCATTAATTTAAATGAATTTTATAAGTTATGGAGGTTATTATGACAATTAGAGAGAAAATGAAAAATGGTATGTTGTATATAGATGCTGGAGAGGGTCTTGAAGAGGAACGTACAAGGTGTAAAGAGTTATTATATGAGTATAATCACACACATCCAAGTGAAGAAATAAAAATGAAAGATTTGCTAAAAAAATTATTGGGCGATATGGGTGAGAATATTTGGATTGAACCACCAGTTCATATGGCGTATGGTACAAACGTGCATATTGGTGACTATTTTTATGCTAATTTCAATTTGGTAATTGTAGATGATGTTGATGTTTATATAGGTAAGCATGTAATGATAGCACCTAATGTTACAATAACACCAACAGGACATCCTGTTGACTCAATTCTTCGCAGACCAGGTAATCAATTTTCAATTCCAGTAAGAATTGGTAACGATGTATGGATTGGCTCTAATGTAGTGATTTTACCAGGCATCACTATTGGGAATAATTCTGTTATAGGTGCTGGAAGTGTTGTTACTCATGATATTCCTGAAAATGTAATTGCTGTAGGAAATCCATGTCATGTTTTAAGAACTATAGATGAACGTGATAAAGAATATTATTATAAAAACAGAAGGGTTGAATGATTCTTATTTATCAACAAATCTGATGTTGAATTTATAGATGTGGGTATTATTATATTAAGCATATATGGATATCCTGAATGTAGCACAATATCAATTGATGTTGTTTACCACATATGCAGCCTAACGGCTAAAAGATTTTTTTGTGGGGATTATTGAGAGCTATTATTTTTTCTTTCTGCCATCGTTTATATATATTTAAATACTGCATAATAGTATGAGATTTCTCCTAAGTTGCTTACAATAAGTAGCGAAAAAACATTGAAATTCAATTTATAAATTCTTATTTTTCCAATAAAAAATTCTCGTAAGCCTGCTAGGATGGCAGGCTAGCGAACCTGAGCCAGGAAGGCGAATGTGAGTGATAGAGAATTTTATATTTGAAAAAAATTAGAATTTGTTAATAGAATTTCACGATTTAAGTTCTTATTTTAAGTAACGCCAGGAGAACTTTCACACACATTTTATTCTATTCGTTTTAAAGTACTTTCAACAGGAGTTATATATATAGTTTTATTTGTTGTGTAAATAACCATTCCAGGTTTTGCTCCTGAGGGTTTCTTTACATTCCTTACTTGCGTATAATCCACCGGCACACTTGAAGAATTTTTGGACTTACTATAAAATGCTGATAAATTCCCTGCTTCAAGTAGAGTGTTTTCTGGGATATCACCAATGTTTTTAATAATAACATGAGAACCAGGTATATCTTTGGTGTGGAGCCACATATCGTTTTTATTGGCAAATTTTAAAGTTAAAAGATCATTTTGAATATTATTTCTACCAACATAAATATCAATGCCATCACTTGACATGAAGTGTCTGGGTTTGGTTGGTTTTACTTTTTTAGTTTTACCGTGTTTTTTTATTTTAATATACTCAGTTTCTACTAGTTCATTTTTAATATCTTCTATTCCACTATAGTTATCTACATTTAATATGTTGGTAAAGACTGAATGAAGATATTTTAATTCATTTTCTGTAAGCTTCATTTGAATTAGAGCCATTTCTTCGCCTATTTTAAATTTATTGTATTTTTTATAATAGTGTTGTACATTTTGTGATGGAGTTTTATGCTCATCAAGTTTGATTTTAATACATTCACCATTGTCACTGTAATAATTAACAAGATTTGCAAATTTGTCGCCTTTTTTAAGTGAGTATATATTTGCAGTTAGGAGTTCACCCTGCAATTTATAAGTACCTTTAGTGGAACAGTCTTTTAAAGTTGCATTAAGTATTCTTATTTTTTTGTCACAACGACTAATGTTTGTATTAACTATTTTTTGAAGGTTAGAGCTTTTAGCGTTTAATCTATCATGTTTGTCTTTACGAAAATAAAAAGTTTCGATAAGCTTAGAAGGTGAATCAAATTTTTCTATCTCGTTATCTTTTAGTGAGGTAAGCTCAAAAGAATGAAAATCTTTTAATACACCATTTTTAGCATAGCTTGCTAAAAATATATTTTCATGCATGTTTTTAAAAAGGTCTGTTGCAAAATTATATATGTTTTTAGCGTTTTCTAAGTTAAAATCAGTATTTTTAGCGAGGTATCTATACACAAGTTCTGAGGAAAGGTTTGAACTTACGCCTGTGAAAGTACCTGTAAAAAATTTATCAGTGAATTGTATGTCTTTTGTAGTTATATATTTGTAAAATTCATCATACTCAAAATTAAAAGCATCTAATTTTGTAGAGGCTGGTGGGTAAATGTATTCAACACCGGTATATAAAACACGAAAACTATTGACATCTGCGCCAACATGTTTAATGCTATCCATAATTATATTATCACGAGTCCGAACGAGACTGATATTGCTATGTCTACCCATTATTTCAATTACTAATGAGTACATACTATCAAAGCCTAATTCGTCACTGCTTTTAAAGTCAATAACTAGTAACCTATCTGAATTTAGTTGTTTAACATCTAAGACAGTGGCTGTATTTAAATATTTTCTTAGAACCATGCAAAATATAGGGGCTTGTTTTGGGTTTTCTAGGTTAAAGTCTGTAAAGTGAATTCTAGGATAATTAGCGCCTGAACTTATTAGCAATTTATGTACTTTCCTATTTTTTTTGAAACTTAGTATGATTTCATCTTTCTCTGGTTGGGTTACTTTATCAACTCTACAATCTATGATTACATCTTTTATTTCCTTAATGAGGCTAGATAAAAAAATTCCATCCAATGCCATATATATATCATCCTTTCAGTTTGTTTTATCATTATAATTTTTATTTATGCTTTGTAAATAATACAATATATTATATACTGTTATATATAATATATTGTTCTTTAGATAAACTTCACATCACGCTTAACATTTAATAATATTAAAATATTAGATATTTATGTATAAGCGAAATATTAGATAAACTACTAATAATAGTATACCATTAAAGAAAATTAATGAAAAGTCACGGTATATGAATATAAAAGGAGGAGTTATATGGAAATTTTAAATTTTACTAAAATGCAGGGAACAGGAAATGACTTTATTGTTATTGAAGATTTAGATGAAAAATATAATGATCTAGGAGTGCTGGCTAAAAAACTTTGTAATAGGCATTATGGAATAGGTGCTGATGGAATTTTGGTGGTTAGAAAAAGTACTATAGCAGATATTCGGATGATAATAATGAATGCTGATGGGTCTTATGCTTCTATGTGTGGAAATGGTATTAGATGTTTCGCTAAATATATCTTTGAAAAAAAATACATATTAGGGGAAAATATAAAAATCGAAACTGGTGATGGAGTAAAACTTGCAAGTATATCTGTATGTGATGGAGTGTTTAAAGGTGTTACCATAAATATGGGAAAATATAATTTTAATCCTATAAGCATCCCAGCTTTATCATCTGTCGAAATAATAAATAAGAAGTTAAACACTAATAATAGGGACTATTATATTACATCATTACTTATGGGAGTACCACATACCGTTGTTTTTGGAAAACTCCAAGATTATGACGTTAGTACGGGGAAATTTATTGAGAATAACTGTCTATTTCCACAAAAGACAAATGTAAACTTTTGTGAAATTGTGGATAAAAACATGATAAAAGTTAAGACTTGGGAAAGGGGAGCAGGACCAACTCTTGCATGCGGTACTGGTAGTTGTGCAGCAGTGGTAGCATCAAATAGACTTGGATATACCGAGGCAAAAGTCAAAGTTCAAGTTCCTGGTGGAATGCTTAATATAGAAATTGTTAATGGAGAGGTTCTAATGGAAGGGCCAGCAGAAAATGTTTTCAAAGGGCAATTTCCAATAAGTTAAATTATATACAACTGTCTATTTAAAAATAGTACAGTTGTTTTTTTTATGGAAATTATTTCTGCATAAGTGAATATAATTTCTGAAATTGACAATGCTTACAAATAGGATATCCTTTATAAATTTTACGTATCAAGAGAGGTAAAATACCATGAAAAAAAATTTGCTCCAAATATTATTAGATAAGAAAATTATTACTATAAGTCAATACAAAGAAGTAAAGGAAGGTTCACTTTTAAATAGGTGTAGCGAAGAGCAAATTATTATGAATGATACAAAAATAGATAAAAAGAAACTTATTTCGGTATTAGAGATTAATTTTGGCATACCTTATATCGATTTAGAATCTATATGTATAAATGATGAAGCTTTTAATTTAATATCAAAGGAGGTAGCTACTAGGTACAGTTTAATACCATTTAATGATAGCAATAATGAGGTACGTGTTGCTTTTTCAAATCCATTTGAAATAACAGTTATTGATGAACTAAAATTTATAACAAATAAAAAAATTAAAGTGTTTTTCGATATTACTAGTCATATTGAAGAGGCCATTGAGAACTGTTATGTAAAACAAATTGTAAATGTTGCAGTTGAGGAGATGGAAAAAGAATATATTTTAGAAATCAAACAAAACAATGAAGAACGACATTCTACATTGGGGGCTCAGGATGCTCCGGTTATAAGGATAACGAATTCCTTGTTAAAGAGGGCCATAAATGCAGAGGCTAGTGATATTCATTTAGAGCCTTTTAAGGATTTTGCTTTAATTCGATTGAGGGTAGATGGAATTTTAAATGAAATAAATAAAATTCCTAAAAATGTATATAAATCATTATGTACTAGATTAAAAATAATGGCTAATATGGATATAGCTACAAAATTAACTCCGCTAGATGGGAAGATGACAGAAAATATAGATGGTATAGATTATGACTTTAGAGTATCTTCATTGCCTACAATGTATGGAGAGAAGTTAGTTATAAGGGTTTTATACAAAGTCGAAAGATTCATTAATTTGGACTCATTAGGTTTTAGTAAGGAGAAAGTAACTCTTTTAAAAAGTGCTTTAAAACTTTCTAATGGAATGATAATAGTCGCAGGACCTACAGGAAGTGGAAAATCAACAACATTATATGCGCTACTAAATGAAATTAACAGTAAAACTAAAAATATAATTACAATAGAGGATCCAATAGAATATAATATGCCTGGAATTAACCAAGTAAACGTAAACAACAAAGCGGGACTTACTTTTTCAATAGGGCTTAGAAGCATTTTAAGGCAGGATCCTGACCTTATAATGATTGGGGAGATAAGAGATGAGGAGACTGCAAAAATAGCTGTAAGAGCCTCTATAACTGGACATCTGGTAATTTCAACTCTTCATACCAATGGCGCAACGTCTTCAATATCAAGGTTAATAGACATGGGTATTCCATCATATTTAGTTGCGGATTCATTAGTTATAGTATTGGCTCAGAGGTTAGTGAGAAAGCTATGTCCTTATTGTAAGGTGGAATATAAAGTTATTAATGAGGAATTTGAACATTTAGGATTCAAGGGAGGAGAGAAAACATACAGTGCAGTCGGCTGCACTAAGTGTTATGAAACGGGATATAAAGGGAGAACAGTAATATATGAGTTGTTAGAACTAGATAGCAAGCATAGATCAATTATAGTAAGAAATGGAATAAGCGATGAGCTTTGGAAATATTGTAATGAAAATAAGTCGGGTTCACTTAAGGATAGTTGTAAAGAGTTAGTGCTTAATGGCATAACATCAATAGAAGAATTTGTAAATGCTACTTATAGCTATAATTTTAAGTAAGGTATTCCTAGAACAAATTTAAAAAGACGGGTAATAGGTGGACATAACATGAGATATAAATATAGAGCTAAAACATCAAAGGGAGTTTTAATAAAGGGAAGTGCGCAAAGTGATAGTACTGAAGAATTAGCTTTAGGTCTACGTGAAAAAGAAATATATTTAATTAAAAGTAGAACTATAAAAGAAAAAAGTAAAATTTCCAGCAAACCTAGTTTGAAAACAATATCAATGTTCTGTAAACAATTTTCATTATGTATTAAAGCTGGTATTTCAATATGTGATATTCTTCATTTACTTAATGAGCAAATGACTAATAAGTCCATAAAGAAGAGCTTAATTGATATTTGCGAAAATGTACAAAAGGGTAATTCACTCCATGAAAGTATGAAGAAGACTATAAATGTGTATCCTGAGTTTATGATAAATATGATTTATTTGGGGGAGGAGAGCGGTAGACTTGATATAATTTTAGAAGAGTTATCTGAGTACTATGAAAAAGAGCATAAACTACTAAAAAAATTTACTAATTCAATGATTTATCCATTTACGGTATTCATAACATTAATGATAGTATCTATGATTTTGATGATAAAGGTAATTCCAGTGTTTATTACAAATCTTATTTCTCTTGATGCGGAAATCCCACTAATAACAAAAATAGTTCTAGGAACAAGCAGTTTTCTTCGTCACAATTTATTATGGATTTTATTAGGTAGCTCAGTTGTAGTTTTTATTTTATTAGGATACATAAGGACTGAAAGAGGAAAGATTATTTTTGGTAAATTTTTATTTGTGTGCCCAATATTAGGACCAGTGTACAGAAAAATTATATATACAAGGTTTTCTAGAGGACTTAATATACTACTAAGTAGTGGAGTTGGGTTAATTAGAGCATTTGAAATAATCAATGATGTTATAGGGGATAGGTATTTTAAGTTAAAGCTTAAAATAGTTTTTAATGGTATAGAAAAAGGAGAAGATTTATCAAGTTCAATAAATGCAATGAATTTATTTCCACAATTTTTTGTTGCTATGATAAAAATAGGTGAGGAAACTGGAACTTTAGATGGAATGTTCTTAACTGCTGCAGATATCTTTTATGAGGATGCACAGGAAAATGTAGATAAGGCAACGGTATTACTTGAGCCAATTTTAATAATATTTTTGGGTATTATGATTGGAGTAATAATATTAGCAGTAATGCTGCCTATGCTAAATGTTATGGACTCTGCAGGTAAGGTGTAATGTCATATAAATATAGTAATGAAAAATATAATTCTAAGAGAATATGAGAGGAAGATTTATGCGTAGAGGATTCACCTTAATTGAGATGATTTTAGTATTATCTATTATGGGTATAATTGGCGGCGTTAGTGTTGTGTCTGTAAAATATTACAATACAATCAAAAATAAAGTGGATGCTGATTATTCTTGTAATTCTATTGTAAGTTTTATTAATAATTCTAAAATGTATTGCAGAGAAAATGATTGCAGTGGAATTATAACTTTTGATGTACCGAGAAATGAGATAAAGTTAGTTGTAGAGGCTAGTATGGTAAGCAAACAGTTGTTATCAAATAAAATAACTATGAAGCAAGTTATATGGAATGATGAAAAAAGAGGATTTTCAATTGAAAAAGATGGGTATAGCGATACTTCAGGCTCAATATATCTAAAAGATAATAATTTGGATGAATATAAAATCACAATAAGAGTTGCTTCAAAATTTATTGAAATAAAAAAGAAAGTTGGTTCAGATTATGTTTCAGTTAAGTAAAAAAGGATTTACATTAGTTGAGGTATTATGCAGCCTTGGTGTATTTTCCATTATTTTTATTTGTATGATGTCATTTGATAGAGCTTCTATTAATATGAAAAACGATATAAATAATATAAATAGTGATGTGACTATAATGGAAGCTATAAAAAATAATATTATATACTCAATGACGTTTGAAAAATTAAAGAAGTTAGAGGAAAACAAAAGTTTTTTTGTAAATAAAGAAGATATGAATTTTGACAAAAGTAAAACAGATATTATATATGTTTTTACAAACTCTAGGCCAACTAAGATTCCATATATAGAGTTGACGATATCAAATGATGGATTAAATGTTTATAAATTGAAGCTTTTGTTGCATACTGGGAAAACAAAAGAACTGGATGAGATTCAGTGTAACTTCTATAAAGGTTGTTATGAATGATTAAAAAGGGATTCACACTTGTAGAAATAATAATTGTTATGGCTTTGGTGATTTTAATGCTTGGAGTAGTAGATGGTATATTTATATCTTATGTAAAAACCTACAAAAGTAATGTATCAGAAAACAAGGGTTTCAATTATTTAAATGATGCCATATTTATAATAGAAAAAGAAGTTAATCAGAATGTTACGCAAGTAAAAACTGATAAAAATATTATTAAGATAGATTATTATAAAAAAATAGGTAAAATAAATTCGAAAGATATCAGTAAAAAGGATATAAAACTTGTTAATAGTAATCTTTATATTCTTTATGGTGGAGAAGATATTCAATCTGAAAGTGCAATAATAGATGATGTTAAAGCGTTTGTTGCAATAAAATCTGGAAAAAATATTTATATAAAAATACTTTGGTATAATGGCCAAAGTATTGAGAGGTGTTTGGTTATAGAAAATGCGAACTAAAAAAGGATTTATATTAATTTATACTATCTTGGTAGGACTTGTTTGTTTAACTATCATGATGTATGTATTTGATGTTCAACTGTCAGAGATGAAATATTCAACAAGTAATAAAAACCATGTGTTAAAAGATGATAATTATCAAAGAGACAAAGAATATTTAATGACTTTATTTTTCAAATACATAAAACAAAATGAAATAAAAATAAGTGAGGTAGGAGTAAATAAGCTTTTGTTTAATACTTTAAGCAGTTGCGTAAAGTATGGTAAGGCTTTGGTTACTTACAGTGATATAACAAATGAATTTGATTTTACTACTGTATATGATCAGCTAAACTATAGACATGATTATTATATATTAGAGGAGATTGATGAAAAATTTAAGTTGATATTTAAAAGAACTGAATATCTTAAGAAATAAGGGAGTGAAAAATGAAGTTTAGAAAGAATATATTTCTAGAGGTTTCCAAGCAAAAATTTTCAAGTGTAGAATTTTCAAAACATGTTATTTTTAATAAAGTATACAATATTGATAATGAAAATACATATTATAAAGATGTCACCAATGTAAAAGATTTTCAGATTAATATAAGAAACAAAAATTTATATGTCCTGGTTGAAGGCGAAACAGTATACATAAGACTAGTCACTTTGCCAAAGGTTAAAAAATATTTAGTTAATGATATGATTAAAAATGAATTAAGATATTATTATAAGGATATAGATCATATTTCATTTACTTATAAGTTAATTAAAGAGGATAAAACCAATATGGAAATATTAGTTTTTTGTTTAAAAGGAAATAATTTAGATATTTTAGAGAATAGTGTTCATAATAATGTTAAATTAAAGAAAGTAAATTTAATTCAATTTTGCTTTAAAAACTTCTATTCTAGTAAAATTAATGAAAAAAATTATATAATGGTTTTTTATTATAATAATAATTTATATTATTTAATATGCAATAACAATGAGATTGTAGCTAATAATAGTGTAGGTATCGAGGAAGTTTTTTTATCAAAATTTTCAAAATCTATGAATGAATTTTTAGAACAATATAATTATTATGCAAAAGCTTGCGAAAAAATATATTATTCCAATATATCACAATTAGATATTGAATCAGATATTAAAGAATTTAAATATCTAGAATTACCTCATAAAATATTAGATGAGTTAAAGAGAGAAGACTTGCTGAAATATATAATATTAAAGGGGTAGGTAATTATGATGAAAAATGCATTTATTCCTAATTGGTATATTGATAAAAAGAATAAAACAAAAATGAAGGCAATTAAAATAGTGATTATGGTAGTTTTTATTATTGATATTATTTTGCTAGTGGTTATATTAAATATAATAAACAAGACAGGTAACATAGATGGAAAAATTAATAACCCTAAAAACAACATTGGTATTGTGGCAACGACAAAACATGTTGTTATCATTTCAAAATATAACAAAATAAATAATTTTTTCAAAGAAAATGGTTTAAATTACAAGGATATTACAATAACAGATAATAACTTTGAAATGAATATAGAAGTTGAAAACTACGAAGAATATATTAAGGTAATAAGTTGCATAGAGAATAAATACTCCGTAAAAAGATTAACCACGAGTATTATAGATAAAAACAAATTTATCGTTAATATTAAATGCGAGGTATAAGATGTATAAAAATCGACAGGCTAAATGGGCGTTAGGTATACTAGTAATGGTAATGGTTATTTTATGTTTTGAATATATCACAGTTAAAAACAAATTTATAATATACAAAGATGATAAAGTAACTAATAGTGTCATTGTGAATCAAAAGAAAAGTGTTGAGAAATTTGGGTATAGTGATATTTTAGAATGTTTAGGTAAAAACAAAGATTTTAAGGTTGAGACTTTCAATATGATGGAAAATGAAAAATGTAGTGTTGAAGTCAATTATAAAGGAGATTTAAATTTATTATATAGTTCATTAGTTAAAGTAAATAAAAGTAAAAATCTATTAAATATAAATAAAATTATTATTCATAAAGATACTAAAATCACCAATATAAGTATTGATTTTAAAAAAAACAAATGATTTATTAAAACATCCGATTGATTAAAGGGAGCGGATGTTTTAATTAAGTTTTTTAAAAATATATAGACTTTAAATGGTATACTTATAGAAACTACATAAAATTATTCAAATAATATATATTTATATTTGCAAATATCCTTAAGTTTTGATAAAATAACATTGTTCCACTGTAATGTTTATATTTAGTGGACTGCAAACGTAATGATTGGTATTAATTTACCTAATAAGGTTATAATATAAATGGGTTAATTGAATTATTTATAAATTTTGGAGGGATACTTAATGATTTCAGCAGGCGATATAAGAAAAGGAACAACATTTGATGAAGGTGGACAAGTTTACACAGTTATAGATTTTTTACATGTAAAACCAGGTAAGGGAGCAGCATTTGTTAGAACTAAGTTAAGAAACGTTATAAACTCAGGGGTTACAGAAAAAACATTTAATCCTACTACAAAATTACAAGAGGCAGTTATAGAAAGAAAAGAGATGCAATATTTATATGCAGCTGACGGACTATACTACTTCATGGATCAAGAAACTTTTGAACAAATACCACTTAATTACGAAAAAGTTGAAGAGGCAATAAAATACTTAAAAGAAAACATGTTTGCTATAATAAAATTTTATAAGGATGAAGCTTTCTCAGTAGAAGCTCCAAACTTTGTAGAATTACTTATAACAAGCACTGAACCAGGCGTTAAAGGTAATACATCTTCAAGTGTAACAAAACCAGCTACTGTAGAAACAGGAGCAATCATTCAAGTGCCAATGTTCGTCAATGAAGGTGAAACAATAAGAATAGATACTAGAAATGGCGATTATATGTTAAGAGTTTAAATTTATATTAAGAAGAACCGATGCCGGTTCTTTTTTTTTGTTCTTTTTTTGTGAACTAATACATATAGTATGGGAATGATTCCGAATTTAAATAATATGTTTTAATTTATATGGAATATTTTACTGGATTGTGAAATACAAATTATATATGGGAGGATGAGAAAATGTTAGTTACAAAAGATTTATTTGAAATATTACCTAAAACTATTAGAAACATTCTTGAAAAAGTTGATAATGTGCAACAACTAGAAGAGATTAGAGTAAAAGTGAACAAGCCTGTGTTTATTCATATTGGCAGTAAAGAAAAAGTCTGGGAATATATTGCAACTCCAGAAGATTTAAAATACATAATGCAGAGGATAAGCAATTACTCCATATATGCTTTTGAAGATGAGATACGGCAAGGGTATATAACTATAAAAGGCGGACACAGAGTGGGATTATGTGGGATTTGTGTTATTGAAAATAATAGCATTAAAACTATTAAAGATATTTCATCCATAAATATAAGAGCATGTAAAGAAATTATTGGATGTGCTGACAAGGTAATACCATATATTGTAAATAATAATTCGATATACAATACAATAATTATATCACCTCCTAAATGTGGGAAAACAACGCTAATTAGGGATATTTCGAGGCAGATTTCACAGGGAAATATGGGTAAAGGGTTTAGAGGGAAAAATGTGTCTATAATAGATGAGCGTTCAGAGATTGCGGGTTCGTTTAAAGGAATACCACAAATGGATGTTGGAGTGCGGACTGATGTGCTTGATAATTGCCCTAAGAGTCAAGGAATTATGATGGCAATTAGAAGTATGTCACCTGATGTGATAGTTTGTGATGAGATAGGTACTCAAAATGATATGGAAAGTATTTTAATGGCATTAAATTCTGGAATTAGTTTAATTACGACTATTCACGGTTTTGGAATTGAAGATTTGTATAAAAGATTAGTATTTAAAGATATTGTTGATAATTACGTATTTAGTAGGGGAATAGTGCTTAGTAATAAAAAAGGAATTGGAACGATAGAACGTATTTATGATTTTACTAAGGGCATAGATGTATGGAGGTCGTAATATGATTAAAACAATTGGATGTGTTGTAATCTTAGTGGCTTCAACTATGGCTGGATTTATATATAGTGAAAGGTTAAAATATAGGGTTTTTCAGCTGAAAGAAATTCAAAGAGCCGTTTATCAACTTCAAAATGAGATAACTTATGTACATGCTCTTTTGCCGGATGCCTTCAAAAGTATTTCAGAAAAAAGTAAAGAGCCAATAAAAGAACTATTTAATAAAACAAGTGAATTGTTAACTAACAACGAATATGAGAATGTTTACGCGGCTATGAATAGTGCAATAGATTTAACAAAAGAAAAGCTGTATATAAATTCTGATGATATAAATGTTATCTTGGATTTATCAAAAACACTTGGAGAATCTGATATCCAAGGTCAAAATAGTATGTTTTTACTTACTATATCAAATTTAAAAAAACAAATTACAACATCTGAAGAATATATGAATAAGAATATAAAAATGTATAGATGTTTAGGTTTTTCTTTTGGGGCAATGCTTGTAATAGCATTAATATAGGAAGGAGGTTTTTAGGTGTTAGATGTTAGTTTACTGTTTAAAATAGGGGCAACAGGTATCCTAATCATTATTATAGATAAAATTTTAAAAAGTGGAGGAAAGGATGACATCGCAGTAGTTGCAAATTTGGCTGGAGTAATAATAATTCTCATGATGGTAATAAATTTAGTAAACAAACTGTTTACTTCTGTAAAAACTTTGTTCCAATTTTAAAATAAACATATTTTAAGAAGGAGAAACGTTTATTTATTGGATGTTGTTGTCGAGGAGGATGTTATGGAAATAATTAAAATTGTTGCATTCGCTTTCGTGGCATTATTTATTGTGCTTATATTTAAAGGCAGAAGAGATGATTTAGCTATTCAAGTTAGTATAGCAGCAGGAATATTGATATTTTTATTTATGATAAATAAACTTACCATAATAATGGGATTTTTACAAACATTAGCAAACAAAGCCAATATTGATGTTGTCTATCTAAATACAGTTTTCAAGATATTGGGAATCGCATATTTAGCATCTTTTTGTAGTGAAATTTGTAGGGATGCTGGTCAGAGTAATATAGCAGGTAAAGTTGAATTTGCTGGGAAAATATTTATATTAGTTTTAGCAATACCAATTTTAATGGCAGTAATGCAATCTATTTTGAAAATAATGTAGAGGTGTAGGATGAAGAAAATATCACAGATTATAATTAAGAGATACGATACGAAGAAACATTATATGAAGAATTTTAATATTAAAATGATTTTACTAGTCCTATTATTTTTATTATTCGTGCCTATTAGTGTACAAGCTACTGAGGTAGGTAAGATAGGGGAAGCACAGCAAAGTGAAATAAATAATTTATATGACTATATATCTAATGTAAAATCTCAATATGAAATATTTAACGATATGCAGCCACAAACTTTTGTAGAACAATTTATAAAAACTGGTGATAATGGGTTAAGTTTTAAGAAAACCTCAAGTTTCATTATTAGTTACACATTTAAAGAAGTTATTGCGTGTATGGAATTAATAGGGAGCCTTATGATTATTGCTATAATTTGTGCAATGCTTAATAATCTTCAAAGCGCATTTAGTCGAGATAGTTTATCAAATATTGCTTATCTTGCGTGTTATGGGGTAATGATTGTAATGATAACCAAAAGCTTTTATGTAGTAGCAGAGCTTGCTAAAAACACTATTGTTAGTATGTCAAATTTTATGGCAGCTCTTATTCCGGTTTTAATGATGCTACTTGCAAGTGTTGGAGGATTTGCAGAAGCAACACTTCTTGATCCTGTAATTATGGGTTTTGCAACGGTAAGTTCTAGAATATATGTAGATATTATTATTCCTGTAATATTTATGAGTTTCGTTTTACAGTTTGTTTCCAGCATATCTAGTGACTATAAAATAAAAAGTTTAACAAAACTTTTAAAACAAACGGCTATTTGGATACAAGGAATAATAATGACAGTATTTATTGCGGTAATTACTATACGAAGCATTGCAGCAAAAACTTTAGATCAAGTTACTATAAAAACTGCAAAATTTGCGGTAGATACATTTGTACCTGTAGTTGGGAAATGTTTATCTGATGCAATTTCTACAGTAGCTGGATACTCACTCCTTTTAAAAAGTGCAATAAGTGGGCTTGGATTAATTGTACTTATGGTAATAGTATTATTACCTATTATAAAACTTTTGATTATGGCGTTTTTATATAAGGCAGCAGCTGCATTAATTGAACCAATAAGTGACAACCGAACAGTAGAGTGTATAAATTCAGTAGGGGATTCTATTCTTCTTTTAATGTCTTGCGTAATATCGGTAAGTGTAATGTTTTTCATAATGGTTGCAATAGTAGCATCCACTGGAAAAGGTATAATATCAGGATAATATCTAGAATAGATAATTATAATTATTCTCAAATATTCATTTAATAATAAAGGAGGTGGTGATAATTTGATTGATCTATTAAAAGTCTGGGTAACTAATATTACTGTTGCTATATTTTTTATTACTGCGGTAGAGATGATTTTGCCAGACAACAACATGAAAAAATATGCTAAATTTGTTATGGGTTTAATGTTGATTGTTGTAATAATAAACCCTATAATAAAATTTTTTGATAAGGACTTTGATTTGAATTCTTATTCTAGTAAAGCAACAAGTTACATGGAGGGGAGTACTCAAGTTTCAGATATGAAGAAGTATAAAGAAACTAATATAGTAAATACAACAGAAAATTTTAAAGAAAATTTACAAAAAGAATGCATTACAAACTTGGAAGGAACTTATCCGGAAAATAAGTACAATGCTAATGTAGATGTTGTTTATGATAGTAAAAAGGGAGTTTTCAATATTAATAATGTAAAAATTGAAGTTGTTGATAGTGGGGTTCAAAGAGTTGAAAATATAAAAATTGATACTAAAAGTGTGGATGCTTCTAATAAAAATGTTTTAACAAACACTCAAGGCAAACAAATAAAGAAGCTTTTAAGTAGTAAGCTTAAAATATCTGATGATGTCATTACTGTTTATAAAGTGAATTCATAGAACATAGGAGTATTAATTGGTATATATAAGAAAGGAAGGGGATTTCTATGAACAATGATAATTTGCTTAATAAAATTACTGAATTTATTAAAACAAAACTTAATAGTGGGAATGAAAAGAATAAAAAAGATAAAAGCAAAAAATCCGATAAAATATTAGGAAATATAGTATTACTAATTTTGGTGGCAGTTGTAATAGTATTGGCAAGTAGTTCATTTAAGTCATCAAAGTCAACTTCAACTACTCAGGCTACAATAAATACCGCAACACAAAAAAGTGCGGCTGCGAAGGTAAGTAACACCGCCGCAGTGACCGATTATGAATCACAGCTAGAGAGTGAACTTAAACTAACTCTTGAAGGAATTGAAGGGGTTGGAAAGGTACAAGTGATGATCTACTCTGAGAGTGGTGAGGAAAGTGTTCCTGCAGTAAATGTTAATGACTCAAAGAGTGTTACAAAAGAAGATGATACAACTGGTGGAACAAGGAATATAACTCAAGACAATAATGGTAGCACTGTGGTTATGTCGAGTGATGGAAATGCGACCTCGCCTTTAATTGTAAAAAAAATAAAGCCAGTTATTACTGGCGTGTGCGTAGTGGCAGAAGGATCAGGTGTGAAAATCACAGAACTTAGGATTAGGCAGGCAGTAATTAATTTATTTAATTTGCCTGAAAACAAAGTTAATGTATATCCTATGAATAAGTAGCATATAATTTCTTAGAAAGGCA
>NZ_CALEVF010000038.1 GCF_937920395.1 uncultured Clostridium sp.
AAATCTGGTTTATTTGTAGGGCATACAGAAGCTATGGCAACAGGAGCACTTGCAGTAGCAGAGTATTTTGAGAGAATGCAGGAACGTAGACTTTATACTTTAGATATAGATGAAATTAAGAGAAAAGTTGCGAAATTAAATTTGACTGATATATTTAAGGAAAAACTGATATAGAATAATAATTAATAAAGTTAGTAGTATATTTTACAATGTAACACACACAATATCATTATGTGGAAAAAATTTATTGTATACGGGATTTTAGGTCTTTTAGCAGAGGTTTTTTGGAATGGGTTTAGTGCAATGATTAAGGGAGATATGTTACTTAAAGGTACAACTTGTATTTGGATGTTTCCTATATATGGGCTTGCTGTATTTCTTGAACCAGTCCATAATAGAATCCGGCATCTTCCGCTTATAATTAGGGGAGGTATGTATATGGTACTTATATTTACAGTAGAATTAATTAGCGGACTACTGCTTAAATTGCTTTTAGGGGAGTGCCCATGGAATTATGTAAACAAAACATTGTCAATATGTGGAATTATAACATTGAGTTATGCACCGGTTTGGTTTGCCTACGGGATTATGTTTGAAAGAATACATGATGTTATAGCATGTATTGAAAAAAGCCTTAATAACAATGTTAATTAATGTAATATAAGGTATAACATACAATAAAAAAATGGTGTAGTAAGTTTAATTAATAAAATATATTAAACTTACTACATCGCTTCTTTATATCTTTTTATGGGTAGAATCTAAATTTGATAATAATGAATTAACATTTTCTTTAAGAGTAACTGCAGCCTGAGGTGATAGACCTGTTGAACAAAAGATTTCTTTGGGTATGCTAATAGCCATTTTTTTTAATTCAGCACCTAAAGGAGTTAGAGTAATATATACATTTCTCTCATCTACAGTGTCTCTAGTTCTTTTTACTAGGTTCATACACTCTAATTTTTTAAACAATGGAGTTAAAGTGCCAGAATCTAAATGTAATTTTGTTCCAATCTCTTTTACGGTTATATTATCTTTTTCCCATAATACTAATAGAGCAATATATTGCGTGTAGGTTATACCTAGTTTGTCTAATTCTGGTTTGTAAAGTTTCGTTATTTCACGGGAACAAGCGTATAGAGCGAAACATAACTGGTTATCTAATTTAAGGGATTCATCTGTCATTTTTGATCATTCCTTTTCATTTAAAGTGAATTTTGAATTTGTGTTTAAGTCTTCTTCTAAGTCTATATTTAATATAATATATATTTATAATTTAGATTACAGCTATTTAATAGTACAAAACTAAATTGAGTTAAATTTAAAATATCATGTTAGTTGTAAAATGTCAAGGAATATTTTTAAAAATCATGTTTTACAGCATTAATCTTATTTACCATGTAGCCTGATAAATAATCAAATTGATGCCATTTTTCTATTTGAACTTTATCACCCAAAAAAGTAGATTCCAGTGGTGCAGTAGCATTAATATAAAGGTTGGAGGAGGAGTTAAATAAAAATATTCCATCAGCGCCGTCAGCATATAAATCATAAGCTCTTAATAAATATTGCTGAATATTTAAGTATTTAATATTGGGTATATATAGTCCCTGCTTTATTAACTTTTCTTCTTCTTTTGTTACGTCGTGTCCACTAACATTTGCAGAAATACCTACATATAATTTTACGTTCGTATTTTTAACCATGTTTACATAAGATGAAATTTCAAAGTTTTTATCCTCATTACCAATGCTTGAAGGTATTAATGTATCAAGTAAACCTTCTTTAACCCAAGTAGTAACATCAAATCCATATTTAATAGGGTCCTTCCAGGGTATCCTTATGGTTATGGTTTTATTTTTTTGTAGTTCATTTCGCAAGGTTCGTAAGAATTCATTCATGATAAGTATCTTTTGATTTTCGGGAGTTTCGATTCCAAAAATAGTTGGGTATCTGCAAAAATCTAATGTTACCCCATTCACATTATTAAAAGACCCTGCCTCTATAAGTATGTTTTTGATGTAATCTCTAACTTCTGGGTAGTAATAACTTAGCGGAAAATTGCCAAGTTGAGTAAACTGTTTGTATTCATTATATATATTCCCATTTAAAAAGCCGTAAATACTTGGATTATAAAATGCATCCATTCTGAGTGACGCATTAACTTTTACTCCCATATCAATTCCTCTATCAGCTATAAGTTCGAGTGGTGACTTGCCAGAATGCAATATATTCAATATTTGAGATCTTGCTAACTTATCTCCATTTCTAAGCTCAGAATCAAATCCTTCTGTACCCTGGAACACGTTTCCTGCATATTTACTATTATAATTTAAAGCACTGGTGGTTCCTAAACACCAATTTACTGTTCCAACATTTTTATTGGCTAGGCTGTCTATAACCCTACTTTTAAGTGCTTTGACAGTGGGGAAGTTTCCAGAAAAAAAATCAGAATACCCATCAAAATCATAAATAACTGTTTTTTTATTTCCATTTTGTTGTTGATATAAAGCCACCTGATAATTTGTTAAACCTATTAGTTTAATATAAGCTATTTTAGCAATTTTAGAAGCAATTGGATGTATTTCAATTGAGTTGTTATCAAAATTTGAAATTATTGTAGATTTTTCATTAATCCATTTATCAGCATATGATGAGCTAGAATTAAAAGAAATGTCACCATTTACTTGCAAAGGTGAATAACTATTTGTTTTCCTAATTTGAAAACTTTCAGTACCGTCAACATAACCTACATAAACTCTAAACCATCCATTTAGGGATACAGGCATTTTTATTGATAGAGCATTTTCTCTATTTTCGATTATTGACCCACTCTTGTTATTTTCGCAATCAACGTAGGAACTTAATTTCCAACCGCAATTCAGAGCATCATTTTGATTTTTTGATAACATCTTATCCACTTGAGTATATAGGTACACACTTCCAGGGGTAGAAGTTATAACCTGGCCTGGAGTTATATTTATTACTGAAATAGTCATATTTAGAGTTTTTGTTATTTGTTCGATTTCATTATTGCCAGTTACAAGCTTCAATACAAGTTTCATTTTCCCAGATTGGGTTATATTATTAAGTGTAGAGGAAACATTTCTATTATCTATCATGGTTGTACTTTCTGCAATAATTTTGTCGTTTTTATATAAGTATGCTTTAATACTATATTGCTTAATATCAATAAGCTTTTCATCTTCAACAGTCATAACTGTTGAAATATTTATAGTTTGGTTCTTTTCATCAGTTAGTACAGCAGCATTTTTTATTGTTAATGATTTTACTACTGCAAAATTATCAATATATATTTTGTTCGTACCTGTAAGTGAATCAGTCATGTCGCTATAAAGTACAACCTTATCAGTAAGCCCATTAGCATCTAGTTCGGGATTAGGAAAATTACCAATAACTTTTCCATCTATTAATATAGATATAGTTTTATTTCCATCATATTTAATTGACCATCTATGAATATCATCATCTCTGGGCAAATATGTACTAATTGTATGAAAAAGGTTGTAACCTGAATTTTTACTTAACAAGTTTATATTTATTTTATTGTCAGAGTCTTTGTCATTAATACTAAGATGATATCTTTTATTGTTAGCAATTATATCTAGTACAAAACCTCTCCAAACTTCGTTTGTAGAAGGAGTTTGTAAATCGGCTATTATAGCATCAAATTCTATGTTGAAAGGACCAGCACCTATTTTAATATCTTTGCTTATTTTTGAAATTGAATTTTTAGTGTTATTGTAAAATAAATATTGTCCATATGGAATATGTGCATTATATTTTTTATTTTCATTTGCATCTGCAACAAATGAGTTATTAGTATACTTGTTACTTTTAATCCATCCACTAGTAAGAAGGTTATTGCAGTTATCATTAAAAATTGACTTGATATTCTTATTGTTTTTTACAAGTATATTATTCATTTTGAAAGTCTGTTGTATAGGTTTTTGCAATTGATTATTAGTTTGCTCAAATGCATATGAACTATGAGTAGATATTAATAAAAAGAATAATATAGTAAATGTAGTTATTAGTAGTTTTTTCATCTTTTGTAATCTCCCTTATAACTTAAGTTAAAAATAGGCATATAACATTTTATAAGCATAATAAAGCAATAAAAAAGCTAAAAGCCCAACTATAGCCCAAAAAAACATTAGTTTAAAATTTGATTTTTTAGGTTTCTTTGTAAAAACATCAACGATTTTATTTAGTGGTTCGCTGATTTCAGCATGTATTATTTTCTTTAAATCATCATTCACTTAAGTCACCTCATAAATTACTTATCTATATATATTATCTAAATACAATTTAATATACCTTATATTTAAAATTTGATTATTAAAGTACTTAAATAATTAATTAAGTAAAAGATTTTTAACAAATAATATAAAAATAGATTTTAGGTGAGATTACTACGTATAATATTATAAATTTGGAGAGAAAATAGTAAAGCAAATGGTTTTGAATGTAATTTAATTAAAAAGGAGGGTGATTTAATGATTAACAAATGTGGAAATTATATAGATGAAGGTTATAAAATAATGAAATTTGAGAGAGATATTGATAAAATTACTGGACAAGAAATAGGGACAATTGAGGTAAAGGCATTAGATGGTCATAGGCAGTATATAACATTAGATGATAATGGTGCTGATGAAATAGAAAAAAGTTTATTTGAATATTTAAAAAATAAATAGAATTATAAAAATAAGGCATGCTAATAATTCGTATGCCTTATTTTTATTTATGAAATTTTACAAATAAAAGATGTAATTTTTCCAGGTATATTGTAAAATAGAGTTTGTGTGTAAAATTCAAATATAATGTATCGTAAGTAAACATCTACGTTTGAGTTTCTATAACATTAAAGAGTAAAAACAGATTAATATATTTTAAAACTAAGATTAGGAGGTATTTTAAGTGAAAAAAGTTGCGGTTATTTTTAATGGCGGCACAATTTCTATGACATTAGATCCAAGAATAAAGGCAGCAGTTCCAACTCTAAGTGGAGAAGAAATAATGTCTATGGTTACAGGAATTGAAAAGTATGCCGAAATAGAATCATATACTTTCTCAAACATGCCAGGCCCTCATATGACGCCAGAAATCATGTTGGATTTGTCTAGATACATAAAAAAACTTTTAATTCGAGAGGATATATGTGGGGTTGTAGTTACTCATGGTACGGACACACTTGAGGAAACAGCATATCTATTACATCTAACTATTGATAATCCAAAGCCGGTAATTGTTACAGGTTCAATGAGAAATGGTTCGGAACTTGGTTATGATGGCCCTGCAAATTTATCGGCTGCTATTTGTACTGCGATTTCCAAGGAGGCACGTAATAGGGGAGTATTAGTATGCTTAAATGATGAACTTAATTGTGCTAGTGAAGTTACTAAAACACATTCAATGCACCTAAATACTTTTCAGAGCCCCGAGTTTGGACCAATAGGAATTATAGATAATAATGTAGCAATATTTTATAGGGATAGTTTAAAAAAAGAACATATAATAACAGATAAGATAGAAAATAGAGTGGATTTAATAAAAGCTTGTGCTGGAATGGATTCAAAATTAATTGATTTTTGTGTAAAGGAAGGTGCAAGAGGAATTGTTATTGAAGCTATGGGAAGAGGAAATATTCCACCGAAAATGGCAGAAGGCGTAAAAACAGCTATTGCAAAGGGCGTGGCAGTTGTTATGGTGTCTAGATGCTTTAAAGGAAGAGTATTAGATTCCTATGGATACCCAGGTGGTGGAAAAGAACTTAGGAATGCAGGCGTTATTTTTGGAGATAGTCTGCCAGGTCAAAAGGCTAGAATTAAACTTATGCTGGCACTTGCTAGTACAACAAATCTAAAAGAAATTGAACATATGTTCGAAGACGGAAGATATAGAAGCCGAATTTAATGAGCAAAATATGATTAAATATTCGTCATGGTATTGACGTAAACGTACGTTTTTGATATTATGTTTGTATAAAAAATAAAATACAGAATAGGGGATAAACATGAAATCAACAGAAAATATTGAAAAAAATTCTATATTTGAGAAGCTTTTCAAATTAAGAGAAAACAAAACTACAGTAAAAACAGAAATACTTGCGGGGATAACTACATTCATTACCATGGCATATATTATATTTGTAAATCCTAATATTCTTAAATTTGCAGGAATGAATTTACCTGGGATAAAGGGTGATGGGGCAGCCGGTTTCAACGCATTAAATGATCCAGTTGTAGCATCTGTTTTTGCAGCTACATGCATTGCAGCAGCTGTGGGTACATTTGTAATGGCTTTTTATGCTAATCTTCCATTTGCACAGGCACCAGGAATGGGATTAAATGCATTTTTTACTTATAGTGTATGTTTGGGACTTGGATATACATGGCAACAAGCGTTAGCAGCAGTTTTTATATCAGGAATTTTATTTATAATAATAACTCTTACATCAATACGAGAAAAAATAGTGGATGCATTGCCACAAAATTTGAAGCTTGCTATTTCAGGCGGTATCGGACTATTTATAGCACTTATAGGTTTTAAGGGTGGCGGAATAATTGTAAGTAATAAAGAAACTTTAGTAGCCTTTGGTAAGTTAACATCTCCAAGTGCGATAGTTACATTAATAGGTTTAACTGTTACGGCAATATTAATGGCTAGAAAAATAAAGGGGTCTATACTATTTGGAATTGTAATAACTGCTATAGTGGGCATTCCTTTTGGAATTACAAAACTAGCAGGTGTTGTGATATTCAGCAAACCACCGTCTCTTTCACCAACATTTATGCAGTTTGATTTTGCGGGTCTTTTAGGATCAGGTGCTAGTAAGGGAGTATTTTCAGCAATAATGAGTGTAGTAATGGTTGTAATAACCTTTAGTTTAGTGGATTTATTTGATACAATAGGAACACTCGTGGGAACAGCAACAAAAGCTAAGATGCTCGATGAGAATGGACGAGTAAAGAATATGAATAAAGCATTAATGTCAGATGCATTAGCAACTACTGCAGGAGCAGTTATGGGAACAAGTACAATAGTAACTTATGTCGAATCTACAGCAGGAGTTGCAGAAGGTGGAAGAACAGGTCTTACATCAGCTACAGTAGGAGTGCTATTTTTATGTTCTTTATTTTTTAGTGGACTGGTAGGAATAGTACCAGCTGAGGCTACTGCACCAGCACTTGTAATAGTTGGAGTCCTTATGATGAGCTCAATTACAAAGATTGATTTCGACGATTTTACAGAAGCACTTCCAGCATTCTTTACAATAGCAATAATGCCATTTAGTTATAGTATAGCAAATGGAATAGCTGCAGGAATTATTTTTTATCCAATAGTAAAAGTTGTAACAGGAAGGCAAAAGGAAGTTAGTCCTATAGTTTATGTTTTAGCAGCATTATTTATAATTAGATTTATTGTATTGCCTTAGTTAGTGATGTAATAAAATAATATTAAGAGGTTAAACTGGTACCTACAGAATAGAACTTTTAAGAAATCTATTCTATAGGTACCAGTTTATAATTTAAGTGTTTTTTTTAGTAATCTTTCAAATGTAACAAAGTTAGTATTATCCGAATAATATAATAAAAACTATGTAAAGGATGATACTATGAAAATAAATAATAGACTTTCTAATGTTTCCGAATATCATTTTAAAAAGATTGATGATATTAAAAAAAAAGCTATTACTTCTGGTGAAAAAATTATTGACCTTAGTATAGGAGATCCAGATTTATCAGTCAATTCAAAAATTACAGATGCACTAATAGAAGCCTTAAAATGTGAAAATTACAATAATTATCCTCCTTATGATGGGATAATTGAACTGAAAAAAGCAGTTATAAAATACTATAATCAAGTTTATAATGTATGCCTCGATTTAGACGAAGTAATAATTCTAATAGGATCAAAAGAAGGTATAAACAACATCATTCCAGCTGTATGTGATATAGGGGATTGTGTAATAGTACCTGAACCGGCATATCCAGTTTATAGCATTTGTTCAAAACTATGGGGTTGTGTGCCGTATACTGTGCCATTAACACAAAGCAATGGATATATGCCAAGGCTTGATGATATTCCTGAAATTATTGTTAATAAATGTAAATTGATTTTTATTAATTATCCTAATAACCCTACAGGTGCAGTAGCAAGTAAAGAGTTTTATAAGCATATTATAAAGTTTTCTTATGATAATAATATTGTTTTATGCAATGATTCAGCATATAATGAGATAATTAAGGAAGATAAAGAGCCAATTAGCCTTATGCAATACGATGTATTAAGAAAAAATGTGGAATTTGGGACTTTATCTAAAACTTATAATATGACAGGATATAGAATAGGGTATGCTGTAGGTAATGCTAAAGTAATAAATGCTCTTTTAAAAATAAAAAGTAATTGTGATTCTGGTCAATTCATACCAGTGCAAAAGGCCGCAGTTGCTGCTCTTAATTTAGAACGTGATTATGTTCATAATATAAGAAAAATATATGATGAAAGACGTGAAGTAGCTAAAAATGTTTTACTAGAGAAAAATATAAAATTCTTTGATACTGAAGCTACGTTTTATTTATGGTGTAGAACACCTAAAAATTATACGACAAATGAATTTTGTGAAGAATTGCTGATTAATCATGGAATTGTGGTTACACCAGGCAATGTTTTTGGAAAAATTGGATACGATTATTTCCGTATAGCTCTTACAAAAGATAAGCTCATTATTGAAGAAGCTTTAAAATCTTTAAAAAAATGTGGTGATTAATATTATTATTGGTATAATATAAGATATATAGGAAATATTTTATTAATAGTAAGAGCTGTTTTTAAAATCTATAAAATTACCGCTTGATAGTATTTTTTAATGAAAATCGTAATAAAAGTAAAAACTTATAATTTTAGCTTGAAATTAAGGTAATACTTTATGTATACTTATTACGAGGTCACAATGAACAATGGAAGGATGTCTTGTTATGATTAGGAGTATGACCGGATTTGGGAGAGGAAGCTCTGAAAAAGATGGTAAAAGTTTTACAATTGAGATTAAAAGTGTTAATCATAGATATTTTGAAACTAATATAAGAATGCCTAGAGTATTAATATCTTTTGAGGATAAAATCCGCAAAATAATTGGTGAAAAAGTAAACAGAGGAAAACTTGATGTTTTTGTAACTCAAGGTAATTATGATAAGGAAGATGTTGAAGCGTATTTGAATGAAAAATTAGCTGCAAGTTATATAAATTGTCTTGGAATTTTAAGGGATAAATATGGTCTAAGTGATGATATATCTGTTGCAACGGTAGCTAAATTACCAGAAGTAATAACCCTTAAACAAAAGGAAGAAGATGTTTCAGAAACCTTTGAGCAGATTGAGTTAGCATTAACAAAGGCGCTTGGGGCTCTTCTTTTTATGAGAGAAAGAGAAGGTAAAAAGTTACTTGAGGATGTTATAATTAAGTGCAATATAATTAATGAATTAGTTGAGAAAGTTAAGACAAGGGCACCGTTTGTTGTTTGTGAGTATAAAACAAAGCTAAACCAAAGGCTTAATGCCTTACATAAGGAAGTTGATTTTGATGAAAATAGAGTTGCTATGGAGATTGCAATTTTTGCTGACAAAGCAGGAATAGATGAAGAAATTGTAAGATTAAATAGTCATATAAATCAAATGAAGGAAACTCTAATTTTAGACGAACCTATTGGTAGAAAACTTGATTTTATTATTCAAGAAATGAATAGGGAAACAAACACTATAGCTTCAAAAGCAAATGATTTGGAAATTTTAAACACAGTAATCAGTATGAAAAGCGAAATAGAAAAGATTAGAGAACAAATACAAAACATAGAATAAACTGGAGGCACACGATGAGTATAAAGTTGATAAACATAGGGTTTGGAAACATTGTTTCAGCGAATAGATTAGTAGCTATAGTCAGCCCTGAATCAGCGCCTATAAAAAGAATAATTCAAGAGGCAAGAGATCGAGGAATGCTAATTGATGCTACTTATGGAAGAAGGACCAGAGCAGTTATTATTACAGATAGTGATCATGTTATTTTATCAGCTGTTCAGCCTGAAACTGTTGCACATAGATTATCTGTTAAAGATGAGGACCATTTGGACGAGGTTGAGAATAATGAGGAGTAAAGGACAGTTAATCGTAATTTCAGGACCTTCCGGTGCTGGTAAAGGGACTGTATGCGAGGCGCTTCTTAAAAAAAATAATTTCTGGATTTCAGTTTCAGCGACTACGAGAAGCCCAAGAAATTCTGAGATAGATGGTGTAAATTACTATTTTATATCTAGAGAAGAATTTCTAGAAAGGATTGAATCAAAAGACTTTTTAGAATATGCACAGGTTTATGGAAACTGTTATGGTACGCCTAAATCTGAGGTTTTAAAAGTGCTCGAGACTGGTCGTGATGTAATACTTGAAATAGATATTCAAGGCGCGCTTAAGGTGAAAATGGCTTATCCAAATGGTTTATTTATTTTTATACTTCCACCATCTATGGAGGAATTAAGAAATAGAATTACAAATAGAGGAAGTGAAACACCGGAGTCATTAATGACTAGATTTACGTCTGCGCATGAAGAAATAAGTTTTGTCTCAAAATATGATTATGCAGTTGTGAACGATACTGTTGATAGTGCATGTGAGAAAATTCAAAGTATTGTCATTGCAGAAAGATGTAGAGTCGATAGAATGAATGGAGATTTTTTAAAGGAGGAAATTATAAATGAATAATTCAATGATTAGCCCATCAATAGTAGATTTATTAAAAAGAGTTGACAATAGGTATTCTTTAGTTGTAGCAACATCAAAAAGAGCAAGACAAATAATAGAGGGTCAAAGCCCACTTGTACAGGTGGATTCGACGAAGCCTGTTACTATTGCTATAGAGGAGATTTATGAGGGAGCCATTGTTGCAATTACAACAAAAGAAGGAATAAAATAGTATGGAAAATAAAAAGACAGTAGTCATCGGTGTTACAGGCGGGATAGCTGTATATAAGGCTCTAGATGTTATTAGTAGATTAAAAAAAGAAAATATTGATGTGCATGTTATAATGACGAAATCTGCTATAGAGTTTGTAAACCCAATAAGCTTTCAATCACTTAGTCAGAATATGGTTATACATGATATGTTTCAGGAACCTAAAGCATGGGAAATTCAACATATAACTCTTGCTAAAAAAGCAGATCTATTTGTCGTAGTTCCAGCAACTGCTAATATAATTGGGAAAATTGCAAATGGAATTGCAGATGATATGATTACAACTACTATTATGGCAACTAAGGCACAAGTTATTTTTGCCCCAGCAATGAATGTTAATATGTATCATAATCCAATAGTGCAAGGTAATATTCAAAAGTTAAAGGATTTTGGTTATGAGTTTATTTCTCCAGTATCAGGAAGGCTTGCTTGTGGTGACATAGGAGAAGGAAAACTTGCACAAACTGAAGATATCTTTGAAGTGATTATGAGTAATTTGTATCCTATAAAGGATATGATTGGTACTAAGGTTTTAGTTACAGCTGGTCCTACAATTGCACCTATTGATCCTGTAAGATTTATAACTAATAGGTCAACGGGGAAAATGGGATATTCAATTGCTAGGGAAGCAAGAGACAGAGGGGCAGATGTAACATTAATATCAGGACCATGTAATGAAAAAACACCTTTTGGTGTAAGTATAATTAAGGTAAATACAAACGAAGATATGAGGAATGCTGTAATAAGCAAATATGAAGATAGTGACATAGTTATAAAAGCAGCTGCTGTATCTGATTATAAACCTAAGGTATATTCTAGTAGTAAAATTAAGAAAAGTGAAAATGTTTTAAACTTAGAGTTTGTACGAGATAACGATATTTTAAAAGAACTAGGATTACATAAAAAGAATCAAATCTTAGTAGGTTTTGCAGCAGAAAGTAATGATTTACTCAAAAATGCAAAAGAAAAGCTACTTAAGAAAAATTTGGATTATATAATTGCGAACGATATAACAAAAACAGACAGTGGATTTGGAACTGAAGAGAATAAGGTAATTATTTTAAGCAAAGATAACGATCCAATAGCATTAGATATAATGTCCAAAAAACAAGTTGCTAGGGAATTGTTTAATTTAATAAATAAAAAGCGCTAATGCGCTTTTTTATATTACAGAAAATTATAAAATTAAAAGGGTGATTAAGTGTATCAGTATGCTGGAGTGGTGGTGAATAACGATTCAGTTCAAGTAGATAAAATTTTTACATATAAAATACCTACTAGTTTATTGGGTATTGTGCAGTTAGGATATAGAGTTAAGGTTCCATTTGGTAGAGGAAACAGAACATTAGATGCCTTTATATTAGAACTATACCCGCAATGTGATAGCACTATTAATATTAAGGAGATAGCTAAAATATGTGATGAAATGCCACTTCTTAAAATAACTGACATTGAGCTTGTCAAAATCATGAAAAAAAAGTATCTCTGTACTTATCTAGAGTGTATAAAAGTTATTATTCCAAGAGGTATAACAAAGGGGATAAAAAAGAAGACATCACTGGTATTAACAATAGGTAAGCAGTTAGAGGGTAAATTTTTAAATGAACCGTACACGAGCATCTATGAGTTAATAGAATCAAATAAAATGAAATACAATAAGAATGAATTCAGTAAAACTTTTGATTTGTCATTATCATCAATTAATACAATGATTAAACATGGGTTTGTAACCACGCAAGAGATTACAATTAACAGATATAATCAAAAACATTATGCTAAGTACGAAGAAAAAATATTAAATGAAAAACAACGCCAATCAGTGGATTTTATAATGAATTCTAAAAAAAAGAAATTTTTGATTCATGGAGTTACCGGTAGTGGGAAAACTGAAATATATATGAAATTGGTTAGTTATATGTTAAAGGAAAATAAACAATCTATAATACTTATACCAGAAATATCTTTAACACCTCAAATGGTTGAAAGATTTAAAGGTAGGTTTGGTCCTGATATAGCGGTTTTTCATAGTAGATTGTCAGATGGTGAGCGTTTTGACGAATGGATGAGAGTAAAACTTGGAAACGCTAAAATTGCTATTGGTGCAAGATCAGCTATATTTTTACCTTTTGAGAACTTAGGATTAATTGTTATAGATGAGGAACATGAGGCTAGTTACAAATCGGATAGTGATCCGAAATTTGATGCTCGTGAAATAGCATATATGAAATGTGAACTTGAAAATTGTAAATTAGTACTAGGATCAGCTACACCATCTGTTGAAAGTTATTATAAAACTACAATAGACGAACTTTCATTAATTACTATTAATGAGAGGGCAGATGGTGCGGCAATGCCAAAAGTAGAAATTGTAGATATGCGTGAGGAACTTATGAATAACAATCGATCAATATTTAGTAAGTCACTACATGAGGGTATTGCGTTGTGCTTAAGTAAAAATGAACAGGTGATTTTATTTTTAAATAGAAGAGGGTTTTCAACATTTGTTTCCTGTAGAAAATGTGGGTATGTTTTTAAATGTAAAAAATGTGACATTTCATTAACATATCATAGTGCAGGTGAATACTTAACATGCCACTACTGTGGTGAGAAGGAAAAAATCAGTAAAGTTTGTCCTAGTTGTGGCAGTAGTTATGTGAAATATTTTGGCGTTGGAACAGAAAAAATTGAACAAGAAATTAATAGAATCTTTCCGAGTGCAAGAACTTTAAGAATGGACTTTGACACAACACGAAAAAAAAATTCTTATGAATATATATATAATACATTTAAAAGTAAAGGCGCAGATATTTTAATTGGAACTCAAATGGTCGCTAAAGGGTTAGATTTTAAAGATGTTACATTAGTTGGAGTGATAGCTGCTGATTTGTCACTTAATTTACCGGATTATAGGGCGTTTGAGCGAACATTTCAACTGCTTACTCAAGTTTCAGGAAGAGCTGGTAGAGGTAGTAAGGAAGGCAAGGTAGTTATTCAAACGTATAGTGCAGATGATTTAACAATTAAGTATGCTGCTAATAATGATTACGATAGTTTTTATAAAAATGAAATTATGATGAGAGAAGCCATGCAGTATCCGCCTTTCACAAGTATTTTAGTTATAACTATGAGTTCTGAGAATGAAGAAATGTTGATAAAAAACATACAAAGTGTTGGTGAAAATTTAAAATATCGGATCAAAGATAATAATAAAATTACATTGCTGGGACCCTGTACTTGTGGGGTTTCTAAAATTAAAAATTTCTATAGGTGGCAAATTATTATTAAAGGCGATATTAAAGAAACAATTGCTCTAGAAATAAAAAATTCTGTTTATGAATCGGTTAAAAATGTTTATAGTATCATAAGAGTTAGTATAGATATTAATCCAAGTAATATGATATAGATCAAAAACTTATAATTGAGTTAGAAGGAGGTTAATACATGGCAACAAGAACGATTAGAATATATGGTGATGAGTTATTAAGAAAAAAAAGTAGGGTTGTAGATGAAGTTAATCAAAGAATTTTATTGTTAATCAAGGATATGAAAGAAACTATGTATGTTTCTAATGGGATAGGACTTGCGGCGCCGCAGGTTGGCATTTTAAAAAGAATAGTTGTTATTGATATTGGTGAGGGGCTTATAGCGTTAATAAATCCGAAGATTGTTAAAAGGGAAGGTTCACAAATCGCAAGCGAGGGTTGTTTAAGCATACCAGGAACACAAAAAAATGTAGATAGACCAGAAAAAGTAAGTGTTTCCGCATTAAATGAAATGGGCGAGAAAATCGTAATAGAGGGAGAAGGTCTTCTTGCAAGAGCACTCTGCCATGAAATTGATCATTTAGATGGTATATTGTTTATAGACAAAGCAATAGAGGGTGAGATGCAATAATATGAAGATTATTTTTATGGGAACACCAGAATTTTCAGTACCATCTCTGCAATCACTTATTAATGAATTCCAAGTTTCGGCTGTATTTACTCAGCCAGATAGACCAAAAGGAAGAGGCAAAAATTTAGCTATGTCAGCTGTTAAGCAGTTAGCAATAACGTATAATATACCAGTATATCAGCCTTTAAAACTTAGAAATAATGTTGAAATGATAGATATAATTAAGAATTTAAAACCAGATTTTATTGTAGTGGTAGCATTTGGGCAAATTCTTCCAAAGTCAGTTTTAGATATTCCCAAATATGGATGTATAAATTTGCACGCATCTTTGTTGCCAAAATATAGAGGCGCAGCACCTATAAATTGGTGCATAATTAATGGGGAGAGTAGTTCTGGTAACACAACAATGCTTATGGATGTTGGCCTTGATACTGGTGATATGCTTTTAACAAATGAGGTTGAAATTACTACAGATATCACAGCTGGGGAACTTACAGATGTTCTTAGTAGTAGTGGTGCACAGCTATTAGTTGAAACAATAAATGCAGTAATAAACAATAAAATTAAACCCATTAAACAAGAAGATAAGTTTAGTACATATGCGTCTAAGTTAGATAAGAAAATGGCGAGTATTGACTGGGCATGTAGTAATATTGATATTCATAATTTTATAAGAGGTTTAAATCCATCACCAATTGCTTATACTCATTATGATGATAACGTAATGAAAATATATAAGTCAAGAATATTAAATGAGTTATCAGATAAACAGGTTGGATGCATTATAGATGTTTCAAAAGATGGGTTAAGGGTATCAACTGGCAGTGGGGTTTTACTTATTGAGGAAATTCAGTTTCCAGGTAAAAAACCTTTAAAAGTAAAGGATTATATAATAGGTAATAAAATAGATTTAGGCACGATACTTAAATAATTAAATCACAAGGGAAATTGAGGTAAGAGTATGAGCAATAGTAGACTGGTTGCAGTTACAATTATAGAAAAAGTATTAAATGAGAATGCTTATTCGAATATTGTTTTAGGATTAGAGCTTAATAAATCAGAACTAAACGATAAAGATAAAGCGTTAGTTACAGAAATAGTTTATGGAACTCTAAAATACAAATATACTATAGATAAAATATTGCAACACTTTGTTAAAAATGGTTTTGATAAGTTAGAAAGTTTTGTTTTAAATATATTAAGAATATCAGTTTATCAAATTAGATATTTAGATAAAGTACCGAGTTTTGCAACTGTTAATGAGGCTGTAAATTTAACTAAGAAAAAGAGTAACATAGGAGCATCAAAACTTGTTAATGGTGTACTTAGAAGTTACCTTAGGGAAACAGGTGAAAAGTACTATAACAAAGAGAATGATATTGAAAGATTATGTTTCGAGTATTCATTTACTAAGGCATTGGTTAAACTATTTATAAAGCAATATGGATTTCAAAAAGCTGAAGAAATTCTAAAGGGATTAAATTATAAGCCTGATGTTACAGTTAGGGTTAATACTTTAAAATTAACTTATAAAGAAATATGGGAAAAGCTTATAGAAAATGGTTATAATATAGAAGAAGGTTATGCGTCACCAGAAGCAATACGAATTATTAAAGGTAAAAACATAGAAAATAACATTTTATTTAACGAAGGTAATATAACGGTTCAAGATGAAAGCGCAATGCTTACGGCACCTTCTATGGATCTAAAACCAAATATGAAAGTCTTAGATCTTTGCAGTGCACCAGGTGGAAAAACAACGCATATAGCAGAGCTTATGAAAAATACAGGTCATGTCCTAGCGTTTGATATACATAAAAACAAATTGTCTTTAATAGAAGAAAATATAAAGCGAATAGGAATTACAAATACAACTTGTGAAGCTCAAGATGCTACTGTATATGCTCCAGGTTTGTTTGAATATGCTGATAGAGTGCTTATAGATGTACCATGTTCAGGGCTAGGAATTATCAGGAAAAAACCTGAAATAAAGTGGAGCAAAAATATAAAAGATATAAATAATATAATAGATATACAAAGACGTATAATGGATAATGCATCAAAATACGTAAAAAAAGGCGGAGTACTTTTGTATTCAACATGTACCCTTAATAAAGATGAAAACGAAGGCAATATTGATTGGTTTGTAGAGTCA
This sequence comes from uncultured Clostridium sp., assembly GCF_937920395.1. GTDB lineage: Bacteria > Bacillota > Clostridia > Clostridiales > Clostridiaceae > Clostridium_AD. Next base: position 17,081 of record NZ_CALEVF010000038.1, read on the forward strand.
CACTGCGAGTTTAAGATAGAACCTGTATTTTTAGGGGAATTTGATAATATAAAATATAACGACAAAGGGTATGTTACTATATTTCCAAATGAATACATGGATGGCTTTTTTATAGCTAAACTTATAAAAGCTTAGCGGCGATATAAAGCTCGTGAGTGTATAAAACGATTGGGTGTGTAAAATGATAAATATATTAGATATGGATTTAGAAGAACTGAAGCAGTGGATGAAAAGTAATGGGGGAAGTAAATTTAGGGCTAAACAAGTATATGATTGGATTTATAAGGATATTTGGAAATTCGAAGATATGAATAATATTCCACAAAGTATAAAGGAAAAGTTACAAACAAATTTTTATATAGGAATACCAAAGCTTGTAGAAGAATATACTTCTAAACATAATGATACAAGAAAATATCTCTTTGAACTGGGCGATGGTAATTTAATTGAATGTGTTGTTATGAAATATAAACATGGGAATTCTATATGTATATCTACTCAAGTTGGATGTAGAATGGGATGTAAATTTTGTGCATCTACTATCGGAGGAATGATTAGGAATATAACCCCGGGAGAAATGCTTGCTCAAATATTAAAATCACAACATCTGATTAACGAGCGAATTTCTAATGTCGTACTAATGGGAAGCGGCGAACCATTTGACAATTTTGACAATGTAATGAAATTCCTTGAAATTGTAAATTCACAAAATGGATTAAATATCGGACAAAGACATATAACTATATCTACGTGTGGTATAGTACCAAAAATTAAAGAGTTTGCAGATTTTAATATGCAAACTACACTTGCTATTTCACTTCATGCACCTAGTGATGAAATCAGAATGAAGAGTATGCCAATTGCAAATAAGTATTCTATTGCAGAAATTATTGATGTTTCTAAGTATTATATAGACAAAACTAATAGGCGAATAACATTTGAATATGCTCTTGTTAAGGGACTTAATGATAGTAAGGTAGATGCGGAAAAACTAAGTACTTTGTTAAAAGATATGTTATGCCATGTTAATTTAATCCCAGTTAATGAGATTAAAGAAAATGAACTAAAAAGATCTTCAAATGATGATGTGGCTGAGTTTAAGAGGGTCCTTGAGGCTAATAACATTCAGACTACGATAAGACGAGAAATGGGGCTAGATATTAATGCTGCATGTGGACAGCTTAGAAGAAGTCATATTAAAAGTGAAGAACTTAAATGAGGAGGTATAACAATGCTTGGGGTTTTATCAGATGTTGGGAATGTTAGAAAAATAAATGAAGACTCTGTAGGTTATTTAGAAAGTAGTGATTATGATATTTATGTTGTTGCGGATGGCATGGGAGGACACAATGCTGGTGAAGTAGCAAGTGATTTAGCAATTAAGGTTATAATGGAATATATAAAGAATAATTATAAAGATAAAGAACTTAAAAAAGTTCTTTCAGAAAGTATAAAATGTGCAAACAAGAAAATTTATGAGATGGCGAGTCAAAGCGATTCACTTAAAGGAATGGGTACAACTATAACAATTTGTTTTAGAAAACAGAATGAAATGATTGTTGCAAATGTAGGGGATAGTAGTTGTTATATTATAGACAGCAAAAGAAAATTAGTGAAAGTTACAAGGGACCATTCACTAGTGCAACAGTTGTTAGATAATGGAACTATAACTGAAGAAAAGGCAAGAAATCATCCAAATAAAAATATTATAACAAGGGCACTTGGAACAAATGAGTTAGTAGAAGTTGATTTGTTTGACCTTGATTTGACCAATGTGATTAAATGTATTTTATGTACAGATGGTCTTACTAATGATGTGACTTATTCTGAAATGTATGATATTATTGTTGAAAATGATAATGCTACAAGTTGTAAAATGTTAGTTGATTTAAGCAAATTTAATGGAGGACGTGATAATATATCGGTTATCGTGTTTGAAGGAGAGTGCAGAGATGATAGGAACCATATTAGGGAGTAGATATGAACTCCTTGAAAAAATTGGAGAGGGTGGAATGGCAATAGTTTATAAAGCTAAGTGCCAATTACTCAACCGTTTTGTTGCTGTAAAAATACTAAAAGAAGAGTTTTCAAATAATATAGATTTTATGGAAAAATTTAGAAAGGAAGCGTTGTCTGTAGCTAGCCTTTCATCAAATAATATAGTTAACATTTACGATGTTGGAAGTGAAAGGGATATTAACTATATAGTAATGGAATATATAAAAGGTAAGACGCTTAAAGAAATTATAGTTGAAAAAGGCAGCATGAGCACTGAATTGGTATTAGACTATGGTATGCAAATAGCAAAAGCACTTGAATGTGCTCATAAAAATAACATTATACATAGAGATATAAAACCTCATAATATTCTTGTAACTGAAGATGGAACCGTTAAGGTTACAGACTTCGGTATAGCAAAAGCGGCAAGTTCTGTTACTATAACTAATACTAGCACTGTAATGGGGTCAGCACATTATTTCTCACCAGAGCAAGCTAAAGCAAGCTTTGTAGACTGCAGAACAGATATTTATTCATTTGGAATAGTGTTATATGAGATGGTAACAGGCAGAGTGCCTTATGATGCAGATAGTCCAGTCTCAGTAGCTTTAAAGCATATACAAGAAAAGGTTGTACCACCTAAGGAAGTTAATGATAAGGTTCCAGAAAATTTGAATAAATTAATACTAAAGGCTATAGAGAAAGAACCAATAAAGAGGTATCAGACTGCAAAAGAAATGTATTTGGATCTTCAGAGAATACAAAGTAATAGTGATTATACTATTGCTGGTAATAACATGGATAATGAGTACACAAGAGTTATGGCACCTGTAAATGTGGCTGACTATGAAAAAAAAGATGACGTGGCTGAAAGTCCAGAGCAAATGCCAAAAAGTGAAAATAAAAATAAAGATAAGAATAAAAATAAAAATAAAAATAAGAATAATAAAAAGACAATAATTGTGGCTTCAATAATTTTATTTATTGTTTTATTTAGTGCGTTAGGTTACATATATATGAATAATAACTCAGATAAAAATGGTGCAACTCAAGTTGAAACTAAGATAGTAGTTCCTACAATAATAGGGCTTGATAAGGCTGCTGCAGAAAAATTAGTCCTATCAAAGGGTTTAACTTTTGTAGTTAATAAAGAAGTAACTAGTGACGCACCAAAAGGTGAGGTTACAGCATGTTTTCCTGATGAGGGAACAAATGTAACTGCTAATTCAGAAGTAAGAGTTTATGTGAGCAAAGGTCCAGAGGGGTTCAAAATGCCTTCTGTAAAAGGACTTGATGAAAATTCAGCAAAAGCAAGCATAGATGAAAATGGATTGGTACTTAATAACACCACAAAGGATTTCAGTGATACAGTTGCTAGTGGTAATGTAATAAGCCAAGATCCAATAGGAGACACTTTAGTTCAAAAGGGTGATAGTGTGGACTTAGTAATAAGTGAGGGACCTGAAGTTAAACTTACAAAGGTACCAAATTTATTTGGATTATCTTTAAAGGCAGCATCAACATCATTGCAAGGATCATATTTAACATTAGGTGATCAAAAATCAGTAATAACTACGGATGAATCGCAGGATGGTCAAATTTTCAGTCAAAGTATTCAGTCTAATACTAGTGTCCAGCAGGGCAGCTCTGTAGGAGTTAGTTATTATACCTATAAAGAACCTGCAAAAGAACAAGTTGATGTTCCAAATTTTAATGGAAAAACTGTTAAAGATGCAAGAAATTTAGCTGCTCAATCTAAGATAACTATATCTGTATCTGGCAATGATGAAGATATAATTCAAACGCAAGATAAAGGTGCAGGAACTAAAGTTAATGTTGGAGATACTATAACTTTAACATCTAAAGCGGCAGTGCAAGATCCAATTAAAACTGATCCAACGACAAGTCCAACGACAAGTCCAAATACAAGTACAAACACAAACACAAATCATAAAACAGGTAAGTAAAAGAATATAAAATTAAAGGTAAATGGTGGAGGATATATGCAGGGAGTAATCACAAAGGGTATAGGTGGATTATATTTTGTAAAAGTTAAAGATAGGGTAATAGAATGTAAGGCAAGAGGAAAGTTCAGGTACACTGGACTTTCTCCTGTTATTGGTGATAAAGTAGAAATAATTCTTGAGACAGATGAAACTAAGGGTGTAATTGAAAAGATTTTCCCAAGAGATACAGAGATGATACGACCAGTAGTTGCTAATGTTACTCAAGCATTTGTAGTTTTTGCATTTAAAAAACCTGATTTAAATATGGAACTTCTTAATAAATTTTTAGTTCTTTGTGAGCATTATACACTAAAAATAGTTCTTTGCTTAAATAAGTTGGATTTAGTTGAGAAAGTTGATGAGGAGCTTATAAAAGAATTAAAAAGTGTTGGATGTGATATTGTATTTTTAAAAGCAAAAGAAGGCGAGGGCCTTGACGCTCTAAGGGAGAAAATAAAAAATAATATATCTGTTTTTTGTGGACCGTCTGGAGTCGGAAAGTCAACTATACTTAATAATATACTTGGAAGAGAAGCTATGAAAACTGGAGACATAAGTAAAAAATCTCAAAAGGGTAAACACACCACACGTCATAGTGAACTTATTGAATATGAAGAAGGCTTTCTACTCGATACTCCAGGTTTTTCATCATTAAGTTTAGATTTTATAGAGAAAGAGCAATTACAGTATTGTTTCCCAGAATTTGAAAAATACAGATATGAATGTAGGTTTTCTAATTGTATGCATTACAAGGAACCTAATTGTGGAGTTAAGGAAGCTGTAGAGGCTAACGAAGTATACAAGGACAGATATAAATTTTATGTAAAAACACTAGAAGAAATTATTGCTAGGGGGAATAGGAAATGATAAAAATAGCACCATCAATACTGTCAGCTGATTTTTCAAGGTTAGGAGAACACATTAAGCAATTAGATGCATATGGTGCGGATATGATTCATATTGATGTAATGGATGGTATGTTCGTACCTAACATTTCTTTTGGTACTCCAATAATTAAGAGTATCAGAAAACTAACAAGGCTTCCATTTGACGTACATCTTATGATAGAAGAACCATCTAGATATGTAGAAGAATTTGTAAATGCAGGAGCTGATATAATAACCATTCATTATGAAACCGATAGGCATATTGATAGGACTATTAATTATATAAAAAGTTTTGGGGTTAAAGTAGGAGTTGCATTAAATCCTGCAACTCCTGTAGCTTTATTAAAGTATTTGATAAGTAATGTTGACATGGTACTTATTATGACAGTAAACCCGGGATTTGGAGGACAAAAATTTATTGAATACTGCTCAGATAAAGTTAAAGAAGTTAGAGCTCTTGCAGATATTTATAATAAAGATATTATGATTCAAGTAGATGGTGGAATTGATGAATCTAATGTTCATGATGTTGTGAATAGTGGGGCTAATGTAATTGTAGCTGGGTCAGCTGTATTTAGAAATGATGAGATTGAAAAAAATATAAAAAAATTAAAAGCTGGAATTTGATAATGATTATATAATTAACAGCTTCGAAGGTGATGAGTGATATGAAGGTTGTAATAATATCAGGAGGGGCGCCTCCCTCAAAGGAATTACTTACAAAAGAAATTACAAAGGATACATTTTTAATTGGAGCTGACAGTGGTGCAAATTGTTTGTATCAATATAATATTAAGCCTGATTTACTTGTAGGAGATTTTGATAGCATAGATGAAGACATATTAGATTATTACAAAAAAAATAATTTTTCTACAGAGATTTATCCGACCGAAAAGGATTTTACTGATACTGAAATTGCAGTTAGAAAGGCTATAGGCATGAAGCCAAGTGAAATAGTCCTTTTAGGATGCACTGGTAGTAGAGTTGATCATATGCTTGGAAATATTGGAATGCTTAAGATTTGTTTGGAAAATAGTGTAAATTCTTTTATTAAAGATGAAAATAATGTTATTATGTTAACTAATGATTCAACAGTATTAAATGGAATCATAGGTGAAATATTTTCAGTACAATCTTATGGTGATGAAATAATTGGATTAACAATTGAAGGTGCTAAATATCCATTACATAATTATAATTTAAAGATTGGTGAGAGCATAACTATTTCAAATGAGTTTACATGCCCTCAAGTTAAACTTAAATTTAAATCTGGAACTTTGATGATATTATTATCAAAAGATTAATATTCATATAAAAAACTATTTTTTCATTGATTAATTCAATAAAAAAATAGTTTTTTATTTTTGTAAACATTATTAAAAGTAAATCATATAATATTATTGGAATACTTTGAGAGGAGAATAACTTATGAAAAGGTGGTTTAGGTGTTTACAAAGGCAACTTGGAGTAATCATTGCATGTTTAGGAATAGGAATTTTAATAGTAGTAATAGTTCCATTTTGGTGGTGGATAATTGTCGTGGGAGGAGGAATCGTTTATATTGGGTTTAATATAATGGATCATAACGATCATTGTTAGTGACATTTAGACTATAGGGGTAGTATTTAAATAAATTAATAAAGTCTAGTTCATTTAATTTATAAAAAATTACAATTGAAGATTCTATATATTATGTTTGGGGGGTAAGAAAATGAGAATTGTAGCTATTAAATTACCGAGATTTATGTCCCGAATAATCAAATTCTTTTTAAAAAAATAACATAGAAGAGTTAAAATTAAGTTCTGGAATTGAATTTTGATAAAAATGCAATCTTAAAATTGTATTTAAATAAAAAATACAGCTTTAGAGTTGTATTTAAATAAAAAAATACAACTTTATAAGTTGCATTTAAATAAAAAATGCAGCTGAAAAGCTGCATTCTTATTTCTTAATTATATAGCACGTTGTACTTTACCTGAACGAAGACATCTAGTACATACATGTATAGATTTAGGCGTTCCGCTAACTATAGCTTTAACTTTTTGAATATTTGGAGCCCATTTTCTTTTTGATTCACGGTGTGAGTGACTATATTGGCTACCTGAAACAACACCTTTATCGCATATATCGCATTTTCTTGACAATGAAAACACCTCCTTAAGACTATGAAGAAAAAATTCTTCTCAATTGAAACACGCATTATTGTAACATAGATACCACTACTCTTGCAAGTTAAAAACAAATTAATTACTAAGGATAGTAATTATAAAATTAATTTTGTTGAATAAATTAGTGATATAATATAATATAATCTATATAGCTTTATAAGGAGGAATTACAATGAAAGGTAACATTACAAACGAGAATGGTATTATATATTATTCAGAAGAAGCGTTAGCTAATATAGTTGGCATTTCTACAACGGAGTGTTATGGAGTTGTCGGCATGGCACTTAAAAATGCTACGGATGGATTTTGGCAACTAATTAAAAGTGATGGTTTAAATAAAGGAGTTAAAATTAATTCTAAAGAAAACAAACTATTTATCGAATTATATATAATTGTTGAATATGGTACAAAAATTTCAATAATAGCAAATAATATAATTCAGAAAATAAGATATAACGTTGAAAATTATACAGGACTAAAAGTTGCAGAAATAACAGTAAACGTACAAGGTGTAAGGGTTTAAGGGGGTATGGAAAGTGGAATGCTTAAAGATTAATGGACAACATTTCCGAAACATGGTAATTAATGCATCAAATAGATTAGAAGATGAGAAAGAATACGTAAATTCACTAAATGTATTTCCAGTTCCAGATGGAGATACAGGTACTAATATGTCAATGACATTTAAAGCTGCAGTGAAAGAAATCGAGAATATACAAACTGAATCTATTTCTGAGATAGCTAAAATATTAGCTAGAGGTGCACTTATGGGTGCAAGAGGTAATTCGGGAGTAATATTATCACAAATATTTAGAGGCATTGCAAAGGGGCTAGAAGGCTTAACAGAAGCTACATCTGAAGAATTTGCTAAAAGTATTTTGGAAGGCGCTAAGTTTGCATATAAAGCTGTTATGAGACCTACTGAAGGAACTATTTTAACTATTATTAAGACTGCTGGTGAAACTGCAGTTAATAGTGGAGCTACTGATGTTGTAGAACTTATGAATGAGGTTTGTGAGCATAGTGAAATAATGCTAAATAAAACTCCGGATATGCTTGCAGCATTAAAAGAAGCAAAAGTTGTAGATGCAGGTGGTATGGGGCTTCTCATATTGTTTAAAGGGATGAGGGAAGCTGTAAGTAATAATATTGAGGCTAAAATTTACAATACAAACAAACAAAGCATTAAAAAAGAAACTGTTGTATCTGCAGCAGGAGAAGCTCCTGAAGAAATAAAATTTGGATATTGTACTGAATTATTAGTTATAGCTAGGGATGTTGATATAAATAAACTAAAAGAGTATTTAGAAAAGATTGGAGACTCAATGGTCGTAGTTTCACAAGATGAGTTTCTAAAAATTCACATACACACAAATGATCCAGGACTTGTGCTTTCTAAAGCAGTAACACTAGGGGAACTCTCTAAGGTTAAAATTGAAAATATGAGAGATCAACATAGAAACTTATTAGGAATAATTGATGATAAAGTAGAAAAATCATTAGGAAAAGATATAACAAATGCAAATGTAATAGAAAATAAAAAATATGGATTTATATCTGTTGCACTTGGAGAAGGAATTAAAAATATTTTTGAGGATTTAGGTGTGGATGTTGTAATAGAAGGCGGACAAACTATGAATCCCAGTATACAAGATATAATAGATAGTATAAGTAAAATTAATGCTGAAAATATATTTGTATTACCTAATAATAAGAACATACTTATGGCAGCACTTCAAGCGGCCGAACTGTCAGATAAAAATATAGTGGTAATTCCATCTAAAACTATTCCACAGGGAATAACTGCAGTAACAATGTTTAATGAAGAGCTTAGTGTAGAGGAAAACGAGAAAAAATTGAAAGAAGCAATAAAAAATGTAGCTACTGCTTCTGTAACATATGCAGTTAAGGATACTGAATCTGATGGAAAGATAATAAAACAGGGAAATGTTTTAGGATTAGTGGAGCAAAAAATTTGCGAGGTTGGAACTGATATTTATAAAGTCTGTGCTGATATTATTGAAAGTATGGTAAATGATAGTAGTGAACTTATCACAATCTTTTATGGAGAAGATTGTGTTGTAAGCGAAGTAGAAAAGCTTGTTTCTGAGTTAGAACATAAATATCCGAATTTAGACATTCAGCAATATAATGGGAAACAACCACTATATTATTTTATTGCTTCAGTTGAATAAAAGCCCTCGGGCTTTTTTTCATGTATATTAAGCTGCGAGAAACGAAATAAATAGTACTATTAATAAAATATATTTCCGGGGTGATATTTATGGATACTTATAGTGAGATTAAATATGTAAAAGGTGTTGGCCCTAAAATGGCAGAGAGCTTGAATAAGTGTGGAATATTTAATGTGCTAGATTTGTTATTATATTTTCCACGAGATTATGAGAATGTATCTGTCCGTAAAAGCATCTTAGACTGCGAAAAAACTGAGAAAGTAATTATCGAGTGCACCGTTTTAAATATATTAAAGGATATTAGGTTAAAAAATAATAGGACTCTTTCTACCATAATTTTTTGCCAAGGTGATAATAAATTTAAAGGTAAATGGTTTAATCAAATTTACGCAAAAAATAGTTTTGCAATTTCTAGCAAGTATCTTATCACAGGTAAGGTTGATAAATTTAAGGACGAAATTACAATTATGAACCCTAAAATAGTAAAAAATACGTCAATGGATACAAATGAAATTATAGCCACTTACCCTCTTAAGAATAATATTACAAATAATTTTTTTAATAAGATTATTTCTGATGTTTTGTGTAATATTATAGTAACAGAAAATTTGCCAAAGGGGATAATAGAAAAATATTGTTTTTGTTCTTTAAATGATGCAATTAGAAATATCCATAGTCCTAAAAGTTTAGAACTCCTTAATGAAGCAAAAAGAAGACTTAAATTTCAGGAGCTTTTTACATATTCATTAAAAATATTAATGTTAAAAGAATTTATAAAATCTAATAATAATGGTATCCAATTTAAAATGGCAAAGGAACTTACAACTTTAAAGGCAAAGCTTCCTTATAATCTTACTAAGGCACAAAGTAAAGTTGTAAGAGAAATTTTAATAGATCAAAAGAAGGATATCGCTATGAATCGCTTGCTACAGGGGGATGTTGGAAGTGGTAAAACTATAGTTGCTATTATTACTATGTTTAATGTTGTAAAAAATGGTTATCAAACAGCCATGATGGCACCAACTGAGATTTTAGCAAAGCAACATTATGAAGAAATCAAAAATATATTAAAGGATTTTTCATTAAATATACAAATATTGAGTGGAAGCACAACTGCTAAAAACAAACAATTAATTAAACAAGATTTAAAAAATGGAGTTATTGACATTATAGTTGGGACTCATGCACTTATCGAGGATAATGTAGAATTTGAAAATTTAGGTATGATTGTTACTGATGAGCAACATCGTTTTGGAGTATCACAAAGAAACAGGTTTTCTAATAAGGGAAAAAACATAGATATCCTTGTAATGACAGCAACACCTATTCCGAGAACACTATCTTTATATTTGTATGGTGATTTAGATGTATCTATTATAGATGAATTACCACCAGGTAGACAGAAAATTGATACATCTAATGAAAGTATGGAGAATAGTGGTAAAGTATATGAATTTGCTTTAAATGAAATTAATAAGGGAAGACAGGTTTATATAGTTTGTCCACTTGTGGAGGAAAATGAAGAAATGAAATTAAGCTCGGTGGAGATGCTTTATGAAAAATTGAAAACAGAACAGTTTAAATCTATAGAAGTAGGAATGGTATATGGTAAAATGCCAAGTAAACTTAAAAATGAAATCATGGATAAATTTAAAGCTGGAGAAATTAAAGCTTTGGTTTCAACTACAGTAATTGAGGTTGGCGTAAATGTACCAAATGCTACAGTTATGATAGTTGAAAATGCAGAAAGATTTGGACTTGCCCAACTTCATCAACTTAGGGGAAGAGTAGGGAGAGGGGAGCATAAATCTTATTGTATACTGCTTGCAAATATCAAAAACAATATAGTAAGAAGAAGGCTTGGAATACTTATAAGAAGTAATGATGGTTTTTATATTGCAGAGGAAGATTTAAAAACTAGGGGCGCTGGAGAATTATTTGGAATAAGGCAACATGGTGAATCAGGTTTGATTTTATCAGATGTAATTGAAGATATTGGTATTTTGAAAATCGCAAATAACGAAGCAAAGAGTCTAATACAAAGTGATGATGTATGCGATATTAAGGTGAAAACTGAGATAATACAAAAAATCGAGCAGACTTCTAGCTACATTTGTTTTAATTAGATAAAATATCTTTGTATAAAATACATATATATGTTAAAATATTATCGAAACTTGCTTAGATGGAGGAATAAACATATGAGAATTATAGCGGGAAGTGCAAGAGGAAGAAAATTATTGTCACCAGTTGGGATGGGAACGAGGCCAACATTAGATAGAATAAAAGAAGCTATATTTAATATAATTCAAAATAGAGTGCGTAATGCAGTAGTTGTGGATATGTTCTCAGGTACGGGTAGCTTAGGACTTGAGGCAGCAAGTAGGGGAGCAAAAAAATGCTATCTTATCGATATGGGTGATACTACTTATGAAATGTTACAAGGTAATGTAGACAATTTAAAGTTTAACAATATATGTAAATGCTTAAAAGGTGATACATATAAATACATGGAGCAGTTTTCAAATGATGGTATTGTGTTTGATTTGATTTTTATAGACCCACCATATGCGAAAGATATGATTCCACCTGCTATTGAAATAATTTCTAGAAATAGTCTTTTAAGTAAAGATGGGATTATAGTCTGTAAAATAGATTCATCTGAAGAGATATATGAGGGCAATGGTATTATTCATCTGTCTGATACAAGAAAATATGGTAATACTACTGTATTGTTTTATAAATATAAGGAAACTAATAATTAAAAATTATTAGTTTCCTTAGAAAATACATGGGAATAATTAATAATTATTATTTACCCTAGAGAAAAACGTGGAGGCATCACATGAAAAAAGCAATTTGTCCTGGAAGTTTTGACCCAATAACAAATGGACATTTAGATATTATTGAGAGGGCGTCAAGAGTATTTAATGAATTGATCGTAGGGGTAGTTGTTAATCCTGAAAAAAAATGTTTATTTTCAGTAGATGAGAGAGTAGCACAAATAAAAAATGTAGTGAAAAATTTGCCTAATGTACGTGTGGAGAAGTTTAGTGGTTTACTTGTTCATCTTATGAATAAAGAAGGTGTTAGAGTTATTGTTAAAGGGCTTAGAAGTGTTTCAGACTTCGAATATGAGTTTCAAATGGCAGCAATGAATAATAAACTTGATCCAAGCAAGGAAACTGTGTTTATGATGACAAAAACGGAGTACTGTTATATAAGTTCTACTTCGGTTAAACAGGTTGCGATGCTTGGAGGATCTATTAAAGGGCTAGTACCTGAAGAAATCATTCCAGAAATTATTAGAAAAATTAATTCCAAATAGGGGGGAACTATGGATGTTATAAAGCTTTTAGAATATCTTCAAGGAATTATTGAGAGTTCGTCTAAAATACCTGTTACAGGTAAAGCAGTTATAAATAAGAGAGAAATACTAGATATAATTGATCAAATTATAAATCACCTGCCAGATGAATTTAAGAAGGCACAGTGGGTTTGCGATGAAAAAGAAAGGATTTTAGTTGATGCTAAAAAGCAAGCTAAGATTTTTGAGGAAGAGACAGTTGACAAAATAAGAAGAAGAGTTGAAAAACAAGACTTAGTTAAAGAAGCATTAAATCGGTCTGAAGAAATTATAGCGTCAGCCCAGAGGGATGCTAAAATTATGAGACTTGGCGCCAAGGATTATGCGGATGAAATATTATCCCAATTAGATAAAGAAATTGAATTAAAAGGACAGAAAATGATTCATGAAATTAAAAGTGATGTTCAAGATTTTTTAATACTTATGCAGGGCGAAGTTACAAATACTACAACCTCAATAAGGGAAAATGTAAAAGAACTAAGAGGTATGAAATAATTTAATTATAGTTATGATTAATGATGGTATAATTAAAACTATCAATATTAGTAAGTATAAATCACAATTTTTATATAGACTTATATTGTTAAAAGTAAGAACAGAGGATGCATTTAAAAAAATATAATATAATATTAATGTTAAAATTGAAGAGATTATACCTTGAAAAAATTTTCTCATAATATATTTTTTTATTGAAACAGTATATTTATATGTATAGCTATACACTTGAGAAATGATAGATAAACCACTAAAAGCAATTAAAAAACTCAAAACTGGAAGTTTTACATAAAGATTTGAAGGGCTAGAGGATATTAAATAACATCCATTGGTCATCTCAAGCATTCCCAGAAGTATTCCTTCTATAAAATTACCTGAAGCACCAATAATTAAAGATAATTTATTTATGACAATGTTAAATACGACATTGTCTTTAATTATGCCTGTTATTACTGAAAATATCACAATAAAACCACCTATATTTAAAGCGTTTTTCATAGCATCTTCAATACTGTTTTTTAATATAATACCAATGTTTAAATTATTGAACTCAGATTTAGAAAAATTATTACTCCTATACTTAAGTCTAAAAGTATAATTTTTAGAAGGAATAATTAATCCCATAAAAATGCATGATAGAATATTAGATAACAAGAGTATATAACCAATTTTAGGACTAAACATCATAGAGGTGCCTACTGATCCTAGAATAAATAGGGGGCTTGCATTAGAAGCAATATTTAGCAATCTTTCACAGGAATTTAAATCAATTATGTTTTTTTCATATAAGTCGCAAGTATACCTTGCACCTAGGGGATATCCACAGAGCACACTAACTAAAAGCGCAAAGTTACATTCTTTTGGTAGTTTTAAAGGCCTGCATATTAAATTTCCTAGTAATTTAGAATAAATATGAATACCGTCGTAACCGATTATAATATTTATTATAACTAAAAATGGGAAAAGAGATGGAAAAATTGCATTGAAAAATAATTTAGTACCAGTAATGGTGTACTGTATACAAATATTCGGAGCTAATATTATTTGAACAATGATAAGGGAACAAATAAATGTTACAAAAAAATTTATTTTTAAAGTTTTAAATAAATAAACTAGTAGAAACAATATAGAAATTAATAATATAACTAATAGTAAGTTCAATTTTAAGCCCCTCCTTAAAGTACTACTATACTAAATATATTTGAATTTAGTAAACTTATGTATTAGAATTACTAATTTTAAATATAATAAATGCGACTATCAAATTTTGATAGTCGCATTTATTGTTATTTTATAATAATAGGAGATATTAAATAATCACTACTTGGGTCTACGCTTTTATTTAAGATACTGTAAGCCCTTGTAGATTGAATGTCAAGGCTTAAGGTTTCATTGGTTTTCTTGGATATTTTAGTATAAAGTGGAATGCTACTATTTGTTTTTATAGATTTCAAAATTGATTTTCCTTTTGAGTTAAATCCTAAAACACGGGCATAAGGGCAAGGTATTGATCTTAATCGTGTAGTATCAAAATCATCAAATCCTATAAAATATTGACACAATATCCTGCTAATTCGGCTATAAGTATAACGTTTGCTTTTTATAGATTCAAGTGTATTTGCATAGGTCAAATTATGTTGTAAAGATTTAATGATTTTATTATCAAGTCCTTCAGATACATCTGGTAAATTTATCAATGAGTTTTTTGATGTAGCTGATTTATATTTTATGTATGGAAACATAGAGTCTTCAAATATAAAGTTAGTGTCTTTAGAGTATAAATTTCTAATTTCAGTGAATACTGAAGGTGGAACATAATCTTTAAGATTTGTTAAAATACCATTTTCTTTTACATATCTTCTTATAGCAGTAGCACTTGAAAATTCATTATTTATAAAAGTACTGTTGTAAGATGCACCTTTTCGCTTTAAGGTATAAGGAGTAATTGAACTATTAAGCTTTATTAAACTTTTACAATACTCTATGCCTAGTATATTGTTAGAAGAATTTAAAAAATCACCTAATAATAAGTTAGACATGGACATGTTTGAATTTGTCAAATATTCATAAAGTGCTTTAGCTCTTGCTAAAGGATACGTAATACCTTTAGATAAATAGGTTTTTAATAGTAATTTATATTCAGCAGGTTCTTTAAGTAATATATTTGAAATATTACATATATCATTAATATCTCCATGTTCGCTACCAAAGCATATGTTATCGACTATACCTAAACTGTTTAAAAGACTTATAGCGCCTTGCGCAAAAAATTCTGCAGACGAAACGCTGTAAATAGTTGGTAACTCTAATACTAAATCTACACCGTTGTTTATAGCCATTTTAGTTTTTGTCCATTTATCTATACTTGATGGAATACCGCGTTGAGTAAAATTTCCACTCATAACACAAATTAGGACATCACAATTTGTGAGTTCTTTAGTTTTATTAATATGGTACACATGGCCGTTATGTAATGGGTTATATTCAACAATTATACCCGAAATATTCATAAAATCACCTCGTAGAAGCTTATAGTAATTATAAGTTAATAATTTTTATAGCAAAAAAATTAAATTTAAATATGTGTTAATACAATATTCATTCTGATTTATATATTAAGTTTATAATTAAATTTTATTCATTTGTAATATATATTATATATTATATAACCAATTATTAAAAGTACATATTATCTAAAAAAAAGGTATGAAATTATTATAATATATTGAAATGAATGGGTTAAATAGTGTATATTATATATACATGTTTCAATGTATATAAGAAGACGGTTAATGAATATAAATTACAGATTCAGAAACTTATAAAAAACTAAAGTTTATGAAAAAATAGTTGCAAGTTATTTGGGGAGGTGGATATTTAATGAAAA
Source organism: uncultured Clostridium sp. (assembly GCF_937920395.1). Taxonomy (GTDB): domain Bacteria; phylum Bacillota; class Clostridia; order Clostridiales; family Clostridiaceae; genus Clostridium_AD. Next base: position 33,085 of record NZ_CALEVF010000038.1, read on the forward strand.
TATTAGTCATAAATTGTGGAAGTTCATCACTTAAGTATCAATTAATTAATATGGAAAATGAACAATGTTTAGCCCTTGGATTAGTTGAGAGAATAGCAACAAAAGGCTCAATATTAACTCAAAAGGTTAATGGGAAAAAGTATGTTATTGAAGAAACAATGCAAAACCATACAGATGCTATTAGATTAGTCCTTACGGCACTTGTAGATAGAGAACATGGAGTTATTAAAGAATTGTCTGAAATAGACGCAGTAGGACATAGAGTAGTTCATGGTGGAGAAAAATATGCAAAGTCAGTTATAATTAATGATGATGTAATGATCGGACTTTCTGAGTGCACAAAACTTGCACCACTTCATAATCCGGCTAATATAATGGGTATAAATGCTTGCATGGAATTGATGCCTAACACGCAAATGGTAGCTGTATTTGATACTGCATTTCATCAAACGATACCAGAGGTTGCGTATATTTACCCACTTCCTTATTACCTTTATACTGAGTATGGTATAAGAAGATATGGATTTCATGGAACGTCACATAAATATATTTCAGTTAGGGCTGCGAAAATGATGGGTCGGGATATAAAAGATTTAAAATTAATAACTTGTCATTTAGGAAATGGAGCAAGTGTTTCCGCAGTAAAGGATGGAAAATCTATAGAAACGAGTATGGGATTCACTCCACTTGAAGGTTTAGCTATGGGAACTAGATGTGGAAGCATAGATCCTGCTATATTAACATATATCATGAAAGAATTAAATTTAACAATTGATGAGGCAAATAATTTAATGAATAAAGAGTCAGGATTTTTAGGAGTATCAGGGGTAAGCAGTGATTTTAGAGATGTAGAATCAGCGGCTATGAACGATGGAAATAAAAGAGCACAGCTGGCAATTGATATATTTTGTTATGGTGTTAAGAAATATATAGGTGCTTATGCTGCGGTAATGGAAGGCGTAGATGCAATTATATTTACTGCAGGACTTGGTGAAAACTCCCCTAGAACTAGAACGAGAATATGCAAGGGATTAGAATTCCTAGGAGCAGTTTTGGATAAGACAAAAAATAACGCAGTAGGAATATGTGCAGAATTAAGTACTGATGATTCAAAAGTTAAGATATTGGTTATACCAACAAATGAAGAGCTAGTAATTGCAAGAGACACCGATGCTCTTATAAAATAAAATACCAAATTTAATCATAAATAATTCTTGACTTTTTATTGTATTGTTTATATAATAGACTGTGTTTGATGTAAGTAAAAAACAATTTAGTTAGGAGGGACGCAGAAGCTTTGCTCGAGCTGTATAATTTTTTTATACAAGATATAGAGATTTTTCTTTATATGAGAAAAATTAATTAATAGTTAGTTTTTCAGAGTGGATAGTATGGTAATAGACGTTTCAGAATTATTTAGTAATAAAAGAGCAAGAAAAGAAATTGATTTAGATTTAGAAAAAGCTAAGTTTTGCTATGATAATGAATTTATACAATTTTCTAAACCAGTTAAAATGCATTTGACTTTAAAATCTAATGATGATGATATTGATTTAACTGGAAGTATTGATACAGAACTATTACTTGCTTGTTCTAGGTGTCTTGAGACCTTTTCTTATTTAATACATATTGAATTAAATGAAAGATTGTCGAAAACTCTAAAGAGTGAAGATGAGGATATTATTTTTATTGAAGATGATAGATTAGATTTAAATGAGATTGTGGAAAATAATATCATTTCTATTCTGCCTATAAAAAGACTTTGTAATAAAGATTGTAAAGGCTTATGCCATCAGTGTGGAATCAATTTAAATCATAATACATGTAATTGTATTATTGAGGATATTGATCCAAGGTTGGCAAAATTAAAAAATTTGTTTTCAACTGATTAAGGAGGTGTTACAATGGGAAATCCTGCTAGAAAATTTTCTAAAGGTAGAAGAGATTCTCGAAGAGCGCAAACATTTAAACTTGGTTTACCAGGAATAGTTGAATGTCCTCAATGCCACGATATGAAGCTTGCTCACAGAGTATGTAAAAACTGTGGATATTACAAAAATAGAGAAGTAGTTTCAATGGAACAAAAATAAAAAAGAAAGTCGAAAGACTTTCTTTTTTATTTTTAAAGGTAAATATAATTATATTTGTATTTTAGCATTGCTAATACTATAGATATTTAAATAATATGGTATATAATATAAGTAAATAAATAAATAACCAATAAACAAATAAATAGATATTTATTTGTTTGTTTATTTTGGAACATTCAAAGTGAGGGCTTAAAATGGTAGTTGTTGTAGATGGAATGGGTGGAGATTTTTCACCAAATGTTGTGGTTGAAGGTTGTATTGCAGCTATAAAAGAATACGATATAAATATATTAATAACTGGCCGTGAAGATTTAATAAGTGAAGAGTTAAAGAAACACACCTATGATACTAATAAAATAAAAGTTATTAATGCTACCGAAGTTATTAATACAAATGAGCATCCGGTAATGGCTCTTAAGCGTAAAAAGGATTCTAGTTTGGTAAAGGCATTAAATCTTGTAAAAAATGGAGAGGCGGATGCGGTTATTTCAGCTGGAAGTACAGGTGCATTTTTGGCTGGCTGTACACTTATAGTTGGAAGAATAAAAGGGATAGATAGACCAGCTTTAGCACCAATAATTCCTGGTAAAACAATGCCTTTTATGATTATTGATTGTGGAGCAAATGCAGAATGCAAGCCTAATTATTTATTGCAATTTGGACTTATGGGAAAAATATATTTTGAAAATATTTTAAATGTAGTTAATCCATCAGTAGGTCTTGTAAATATAGGTAGTGAAGAAGAAAAGGGTAATGAACTTTCTAAAGCAACTTTTAAGTTATTGAAGGAATCTAACTTAAATTTTGTAGGAAATGTGGAAGCTAGAGAAATTCCAACTGGCGACGTTAATATTATAGTTTGTGATGGGTTCACTGGAAATGTAATACTTAAATTATATGAGGGTACAGTTGCTACTATATTTGATTTACTAAAAACAAGTATAATGTCATCATTTAGAACTAAGATCGGTGGTTTGTTATTAAAACCAGTTTTTAAGAAGTTTAAAAAGGATTTTGATTATAAAGAATATGGTGGAGCAGCGTTTCTTGGAGTAAATGGTATTTGTATAAAAGCTCATGGAAGTTCAGATGCAAAAGCTTTTAAAAATGCAATTAAACAGGCAACAATATTTTATGAAAACAAAGTTGTTGACAAATTAAAACTAGAAATTGAAAAGCTTTCAGATAAGTAAAAAATATAAATTGAGTTATTAATGGTTATTATGTAGTCTATAAAAATACAAGGAGGTGAAAGATTATGTTTGAAGAAATTAGAGCGTGTATATCATCACAATTAAATATAGATGATGAAGAAATAAAAATGGAATCATCATTTATGAATGATTTAGGTGCAGATTCACTTGATATTGTAGAATTAATTATGGAACTTGAGGAAAAGTATGATATAGAAATTCCAGATGAAGATGTTGAAAAAATTGCCACTGTTGGAGATATAGTAGAATATATTAAAGCTCATTCAGAAGAATAAATAATAAAAAGTTAAGGATAAAATTCCTAAAATAAACTTCCGAAAAGGAGTAATAATTATGAAAAATGATATACAATTACAGGAACTTGAAAAGAAACTGAAATTAAATTTTACTGATAAGGATTTATTAAAAACCGCAATTACCCATAGTTCTTTTGCAAATCAGAAAAAGAAGGTTGAATTTAATGAAAGACTTGAGTTCTTAGGAGATTCTGTATTACAACTTATAATATCAGAACATTTATATAGTCGCTTTACGCAGAAACCTGAAGGCTATTTAACTAAAATTAGGTCGTTAATAGTGTGCGAAAATTCGCTTTGTGATATAGCTAATGCTTGGGAACTTGGAATATATATGAACATGAGTAAAGGTGAAGAAATTACTGGCGGTAGAAATAGAGTGTCGATACTTGCAGATTGTGTTGAAGCAGTGCTTGCTGCTATATATTTAGATAAGGGAATAGAGTATTCTAAGGTATTTATACTTAATAACTTTAAAACAACTATTGAGAAAGCAATTAATAATGAGATAATTTTAGATTATAAGACAAAACTTCAAGAAATATTTCAGCAAAATGGAGAAGTGAATATTCGTTATGAACTTGTAAAATTTGAAGGTCCACCACATAGAAGAAAGTTTTTTGTTAATATTTTAATAAACGATTGTGTAAAAGGTTCAGGGCAAGGGTTTAGTAAAAAAGAAGCAGAACAAAATGCAGCTAAAGAAGTTATGTTAAACAAGGATGATGTACATGAGTGATTTGCATTACATTATTCCTATTTTCGTTCCACATGAAGGGTGTCCACATGAGTGTGTGTTTTGTAATCAAGATAGTATAACAGGTACAAAATCAAAAGTTGATGCAATGTATGTGGAAAAAACAATAAATGAATATCTTGAAACAATAAAGAATGATGATGCTATCATTGAAGTATCTTTTTTTGGCGGGACATTTACAGCTATAAAAATAGAGAAACAAATAGAATTATTGACTGTTGCTAAAAAGTTTAAAGATAATAATAAAATAAAATTTATTAGGTTATCTACAAGGCCAGATTATATCGATGATAATATATTAAAGAATTTAAAAAAATACTCTGTAGATATTATAGAACTTGGGGTACAATCTATGGATGAAGAAGTTCTGCTGAAATCTGGAAGAGGGCATACTGCGACAGATGTAGAAAATGCATCTAAACTTATAAAGCAGTATGGTTTTGTTTTAGGACATCAAATAATGATAGGTCTTCCTGGAGATAACATAACTAAAGATATTGAAACAACTAAAAGAGTGGTTGCTCTTAAACCAGATATTTGCCGTATTTATCCGGCTCTTGTAATTAAAAATACTGAAATGGAAAGAATGTATATACAACATAAATTTAAACCTTATTCATTAAGTGAAGCGGTAAATATAAGTAAGATTATTTATATTATGTTGTCCCAAAATCAAATAAATGTTATAAGGATAGGATTACAACCTACAATAGAGATATCAGAGGGTCATGATCTTGTTTGCGGACCATTTCATCCTGCATTTAGAGAACTAGTTGAGGGAAGTATATATAGCGATTTAATATATGATGTTATCATGAATAGCTTTAATAAAGAACTTAGTTATAATAGAGTTTTAATAAAAATCAATCCAAAAGATATTTCTAAGCTTTATGCTAATGGAAAAATTTATTTTAATGAACTGAAAAATAGATTAAAAAGAACTTCCCTAGATATATCTCAAGATATTACAGTTAAACGTGGAAGCATTAGTATAAGAACAGAAGAAAAGTGTATTATTATGACTATATATGAGTACTTGTCAATAAAGTATAAAAAAGGATTCTAATTAGTGTATAAAATATAATTTCAATTCTTATAAGTTGAATAAAGTATACATTACATTGAATAAATTTATAGTAATGTATTCTTTTTTTATATTAAAAAAGTTGAAAAATTCTAATATGAGGTGAAGTATGAAAAAAGCGAAAAGAGATAAATATACAAAGGTAATTATTTACGGTATTGTTTTCATTTTTACAATAGGTTTTGTATTGCCAATGTTATTTAGGTAAAATAGGAGAGTGGTTCATGTTCTTAAAATCTATCGAAATAAGAGGATTTAAATCCTTTGCGGATAAGACGGAGTTAACGTTTGAAAAAGGGATTACAGCAGTAGTAGGTCCTAATGGAAGTGGGAAAAGTAATATTTCAGATGCGGTAAGATGGGTTCTTGGAGAACAAAGCGTACGAAGCCTAAGAGGCGACAAAATGGAAGACGTTATATTTGCAGGCACACAGTTTAGAAAGCCTGTGGGGCTTGCTCAGGTGTCATTAACACTTGATAACAGCGATTCTGAATTGGACATTGATTATTCTAATGTAACTATATCGAGAAGGTTATATCGCTCAGGAGAAAGTGAATATTTAATAAATAATACATCTTGTAGATTAAAAGATGTTCAACAACTTTTTATGGATACAGGTATAGGAAAAGAAGGATATTCAATTATTGGCCAAGGTAAAATTGACGCTATTTTAAGTGGTAAAACTGAGGAAAGAAGAAAATTATTTGAGGAAGCTGCAGGAATCGTAAAATATAAAACAAGAAAAGAAGAGGCAGAAAAAAGATTAGATAGTACTGATCAAAATTTAATTAGAATAAGTGATATCTTAAGTACTTATGAAGAACGATTAGAACCACTAATGAATGAAAGTGATAAGGCGAAAAGGTTTTTAAAGCTTTTTGAAGAATTGAAAAGTAAAGAAGTTAGCATAATTATTGATTCTATTACTAAAGTGGAAGAAAGAATCAAAGGATTACATGAGGAATTAGATAAATTGCAGGTAGAAGTTGTAAAAACAACAGAAGAAAAAACATCTTTTAAGAAAGGTGTTGAAAGTTTAAATGAAGAATTTGAAAAATTTGAAAATAAAAGCCAAGTCGAGAAACAATTATTTTATGATAATAAGATAGTATATCAAAATAACATTTCACAAATAAATATTCTTCATGAGAGAATAGAAAATTTAGAAAAGGTTATTGATAAAACAACAAACGAGAGAAGTGTAGCTCATAAAAATTTGTTAGTTTTAAAAAACAATAACATAAAAGCTGAGGACTTATTAAATAATATAAAAAATACTCAGACAGAAATCGATGAAGAAATAAAATTAGAAGAAATGAAAATAAAAAATATTCAGGGAAATATAGAAATTGAAAGTAATGAAATTAAATCTCTTAAGGAAGTAAAACAAAACAGCATAAACAAAAACATGGTATCTAACAATAGTTTATTAATCTTAAATAATAACATAGATATATCTAAAAACAGGATAATTATGTTGAAAAAGACTATTGAGGATCTTGAAAATTTAATAAAGATAAATGTTACTAAAAAAATAACCATTGAAAGTGAATTGGAAGAAGCAAGGCAAAAGATAAAACAATCTCAAAGTCAATTTGATAAAAATAAAACCGAGATTAATAAACTTCAAAATATTTTATCTATAGATGAAAAAGATATGAAAAATTGTGCTTTTAAAATTAACAAAGCGGAAGCTAATTTTAATGTACTTACAATACTCGAGAAAAAACATGAAGGTTATAATAAATCGGTAAAGAACCTAATGCAAAATGTTAATGAAGGCAAAGTAGGTAATATTCATGAATGTTTTGTTCTTGGTGAAATTATAAAGGTTGAAAAGTATTTAGAAGTTGCTTTAGAAATTGCTTTGGGGGGGACTATATCACATATAATAACCAAAGATGAGAATGTGGCAAGGACGTTGATTAATTATTTAAAAGCAAATAAACTTGGACGTGCAACATTTTTACCTTTAAACATTATTAAGGGCAGAAAGATCACCATTGATAATGAAACTAAAAGTAATCCAGGATTTGTCGGAATAGCAAGTGAACTTATAGGTTATAATGAAAAATTTAGTGAGGTTATGGCATTTGTTTTAGGTAGAACAATCATTTGTAAAGATATGGATTCAGCTTTAAATATATCAAAATATAATAATCATAGAATTAAAATTGTTACGTTATCAGGTGAGGTTATAAACGTTGGTGGATCTCTAACAGGTGGAAGTGTATATTCCAAAACATCAAGTATAATTGGAAGAAAAAGAGAAATTAAAGAATTAGATAAAGACTTATCAACCCTAAAAAAGGAAAATGTTGTTTACTTCGAGAAAATTAAACAAGGTAAAACTGAAACCCTAAGATTTGACAATGAAAATTTGAAAATAAGGGAAGAGATTCACTTTGAAAACATTGAGGTAGCAAAAAAAGAAGCTAAAATAAACTCAATACTAGATGATACAAATAGATTGAAGAGTAACAGCAAAAAATCAAATATTGAAAAATCTTTAGAAGAGAGTAAACTTAAACAAGATTATATAGAAATTGAAGAGAAAAATATGTTAGTTACTAATTTTACACATGCAAAAGACGAAATAGAGGAAAATTTAAATAAAATTGAATTTAAATTAAAAGACAAATTACAAGAAATTGACAATATAAAAGACTCGATTACAGGAGCTAAGATAAAAAAAGCTCAAATCAATGAGTCAATACTTAACAAAGATTCTGAAATTAAAAGATTGAATGTAGACATATTATCTCAAAGTGAAAAAGTAATTATATATTCTAAGGAAATAGAAGAAGCCATAAAAAATAAGGAAACAAGTATATCTTCAATTCAAAGTGTAGAAGAAAAGGCAAATGAAATAATGATTACCATAGAAGAAATGAAAAAAAACTTTGAGGATTATGAGATTCAAAGGATTAAGATTAAAGATAATATAAAAATAAAAGTGGGTCAGTTTGATAATGTTACGATGATCCTTGAAAAAACAGAAAAAAGTTTATATAAGTGTCAATTAGCTCTAGCAAAAGTTAGTATGGAAAAGGATAATTACTACAAGAAATTGAATGAAGACTTTGAACTAACATATGCGGAGGCGCTAATATTTAAAAGAGAAATTGATGATATCGGTAAGCTTAAAAATGAAATAGCAGCATTGAAAGAGGCTATAACACTTCTTGGTAAAATAAATGTAAGTGCTATTGAAGAGTATAAAGAGGTAAAAGATAAATATACATTTATGAATGGTCAAAAGGAAGACTTAGTATCAGCTAAAAATGAACTATTGACTGTAATAAGTGGAATGACTGAAAAAATGAAAAAAATATTTGCAGAAAATTTTATTATATTAAGGCAAAATTTTAATGAAACATTTATGGAATTATTTAAAGGCGGTAGTGCAGATTTAATACTTACAGAGGGTGATGAACTTACAGCAAAAATCGATATAAACGTACAGCCACCAGGGAAAAAGCTTCAAAATATAAGTCTAATGTCTGGTGGAGAAAAAGTTTTATCTGCGATTGCATTATTATTCGCAATACTCAAGATGAAGCCAACACCATTTTGTATTTTGGATGAAATAGAGGCAGCTCTTGACGATGCAAACGTTGTTAGATATGCAGAATTTTTAAAGAGATTTTCTGATAATGTTCAATTCATTATAATAACCCATAGGAAAGGAACTATGGAGGCTGGGGATGTATTATATGGTGTTACTATGGAAGAGAAGGGTGTGTCAAAAATAGTATCTATTGATTTAAAAAAATAGAGATTTATAATAACCGTTTTGTGCATCAAAGTAGAAACAAGGAGGATTTGAAATGTTTGGAGGATTTTTCAATAAATTAAAAGATGGATTAGCAAAGACTAGAAATAGTATAACGGAAAAAGTTAGTGAAGCATTAAACTTAGCAATTACAATTGATGATGAATTGTATGAAGAACTAGAGGAAATATTAATTACCTCGGATATTGGAGTTGACACTTCTGTTTTTATAATTGAAAAACTTAGAAAAAGAGTCAAGGAATTAAAAATAAAAGATCCATCAGAGATTATACCCTGTTTAAAAGAAGTTTTAATGGATATATTAGGGGAAGAGGAAGATCAAACAAAGAGTGTACAGTTACCCAAGGTAATTTTGGTAATAGGAGTTAATGGAGTAGGTAAAACAACATCTATCGGCAAAATGGCATCATCATTAAAAACTAAAAAGTATAAAGTACTTATTGCTGCAGCAGATACATTCAGAGCAGCAGCAATTGATCAGTTAGAAATTTGGAGTAGTAGAGCAGATGTTCCATTAATAAAACACCAAGAAGGTTCTGACCCTGCAGCTGTAGTTTTTGATGCTGTTCAAGCTGCTAAAGCAAGAAAAGTGGATATACTAATTTGTGATACGGCAGGTAGACTTCATAATAAAAAAAATCTTATGGATGAATTAGCAAAAATAAATAGAGTTATTATGAGGGAGTATAGCGAGGCTCATATGGAAACACTATTAGTCATTGATGCAACTACGGGGCAAAATGGGATTCAACAGGCTAAACAATTTATGGAAATATGCCCGATTGATGGAATAATATTAACTAAATTAGATGGTACTGCCAAAGGTGGTGTTGTAATATCAATTAAGGACCAACTTAATATACCTGTTAAATACATAGGCGTTGGTGAGGGAATTGATGATTTACAAGAGTTTAATTCAAAAGATTTTGTAGAGGCGTTGTTTTAAAAACAACGTAAAAAATATAAAAATAGTGCCTGTTAAGTAAAACTACTTGACACCACATTAAAACTCTGATATTATATGATTTGTGAGTCGGTGATGAAATGGAAAAAAGATTTGAAATTTCACTATTATTAGATTTTTATGGAGTATTGCTTACACAAAAACAACGAACCATAATGGATTTGTATTTTAATAATGATTTGTCTTTGTCTGAAATAGCAGAAATAAATAATACGAGTAGGCAAGCTATTCATGATACTATAAAAAGATCTGATAACGCGCTTTTAGTATATGAAGAAAAATTAAAATTATTAAACAAAGACCTTGAATTAAAAAAGATATTTGAAAATATTATATTGGAATTAGATGAATTACAAATTAATATAAAAGATAAAAAAATGAATCAGCTTATATGTGATATAAAAACACAGATTATCGAGAATGTTTAGGAGGTTTATTATGGCTTTTGAAGGGTTATCTTCTAAGTTACAAGATACCATAAGAAAATTAAAGGGTAAGGGTAAGCTTTCTGAAAAAGATATTAAAGATGCTATGAGAGAAGTAAAATTAGCATTGTTAGAAGCTGACGTTAATTATAAAGTAGTTAAAGATTTTGTGAGAAATGTAAGCGAAAAGTGTTTAGGTAATGGAGTGTTACAAAGCTTAACACCTGGGCAACAGGTTATTAAAATTGTTAATGATGAGTTAACTAGTTTAATGGGTAATTCAGAAAGCAAGTTAGAGTTATCAACTAGTGGGTTAACAGTTATAATGCTTGTGGGGCTTCAAGGTGCTGGTAAAACCACAATGGGTGGTAAACTTGCCCTTTCGCTTAAAAGAAAAAACAAAAAACCTTTGTTAGTAGCTTGTGATGTATATAGACCAGCTGCAATAAAACAATTGCAAGTAGTAGGAAAACAAATTGAAGTTCCAGTATTTACAATGGGTGATAAAGTGAGCCCTGTAGATATAGCAAAAGCATCAATAGATTTTGCTCGTGAGAATGGTAATAATGTAGTTATATTAGATACTGCAGGAAGACTTCATATAGATGAAAACTTAATGGAAGAACTTCAAAATATGAAATTAAGTGCAAAACCAAATGAAATAATGTTAGTTGTAGATTCAATGACTGGTCAAGATGCAGTTAATGTAGCTGATAGTTTTAATTCGCAGTTAGATATAACGGGTGTCATTTTGACTAAATTAGATGGAGATACAAGAGGTGGAGCAGCACTATCCATTAAAGCAATAACTGGAAAGCCTATAAAATTTGTTGGTTCTGGTGAAAAAATGAATGACCTGGAAGTGTTTTATCCAGATAGAATGGCATCGAGAATACTTGGTATGGGAGATGTGCTTTCATTAATTGAAAAAGCACAGGATTCTTTTGATGAAAACGAAGCAAAGGAACTAGGAAATAGGATGTTATCTCAAGAATTTAACTTTGATGATTATTTGGCATCAATGCAGCAAATGAAAAAACTTGGACCACTTAATAAAATAGTTGAAATGATTCCAGGTTTAAATAAAAAAGAATTGCAGGGTGTAGACTTATCTCAAGGTGAAAAACAAATGGGAAAAAGTGAAGCCATAATAAGATCAATGACTGCATCAGAAAGAAAACATCCTAATTTGGTTAGTGGCTCTTCATCTAGAAAAAAAAGAATCGCTAATGGATCAGGGACTTTAGTCCAGCAGGTAAATAAAGTTTTAAAAGATTTTGAAATGATGAAAAAATTTATGAAACAAGCAAAAGGATTCCAAAAACCTGGTAAAAAAGGAATGTTTGGTAAAATGCCTTTTTAATATAATACTTGATAGATTACTAAAATTAGATTTAAGGAGGTGATATACGTGGCAGTTAAAATAAGATTAAAAAGAATGGGTGCTAAACATGCTCCATTTTACAGAGTTGTAGTTGCAGATTCAAGATCTCCAAGAGATGGTAAATTTATTGAAGAAATAGGATACTACAATCCAACAACAGAACCAACTACTATTAAAATAGATGTTGAAAAAGCAACTAAGTGGATGAAGAATGGTGCACAACCATCTGATACAGTTAAAAGGTTACTTAGCAAAATAGCAGTCAACTAGAAAAGTTTGTAAGTAATGAATGGAGGAGTTTTCCATGAAGCAGTTACTTGAAGTATTGGCAAAGTATTTAGTTGATAAACCAGAAATGGTAGTAGTAAACGAAGTATTACATGAGCATATGGTACTTTTAGAATTATCTGTAGCACATGAAGATATGGGGAAAGTTATTGGGAAACAGGGTAGGATAGCGAAAGCTATTCGTACTGTTGTCAAAGCTGCTGCTGTTAAAGAAAATAAAAAAGTGGTTGTTGAAATAAAGTAAGAGTTAGGTTCAGCCTAACTCTTATTTTATTTATAAAACAAACAAAGTAAATAATATTGGAAGGAGGATTTTAAATGAAAGAATTTATGAGCGTAGGTACAATAGGGAAAACACACGGATTAAAAGGTGAAGTTAAAGTTTTTTCGTTAACTGATAGTCTTGAAAGATTTAAAAAATTAAAAAATGTGTATATAGATGGTGAGATTCGAAAGGTTGAGGGTTGTAAACTTCAAGCAGATAAAGCAATACTTAAGATTGAAGGCATAGATACCATAGAACAAGCAGAAACATATAGAAACAAGTATCTGATGGTTAAACGAGAAGATGCAGTTAAGTTAACAGAAGGAAGCTACTATGTTGCTGATTTGCTTGATTGTAGTGTATTCGAAGAAGGATCAGAAGAAGAACTAGGTAAGGTATTTGATGTTCTTAATACACCAGGGAATGATGTATACTGGGTTAAAGGAAAAGAAGAATTACTTATTCCAGTACTTAAGAATATTGTAGTTAGCGTAGATATTAATAAACATATAATAATAATTAAACCAGTAAAAGAATGGCAAGAATGAAAATAGACATATTAACTTTATTTCCTGAAATGTTTGAAATATTTAATTATAGTATGATTGGAAAAGCAATAGATAAAAACATACTTAATATTACATCTCATAATATTCGCGATTACACGATTGACAAACATAGAAAAGTAGATGATTCTCCATATGGTGGTGGAGCTGGTATGGTGATGCAAGTTCAACCATTAGTTGACTCAATTAGAGATGTTAAATTAGCTAATAAAGGGAAAGTAATATTTTTAGGACCAAGAGGAATTACATTTACCCAAGATATTGCAAAAGAATTATGTAAGGAAAAAGAACTAATATTTGTATGTGGTCACTATGAGGGTATTGATGAGCGAACTTATGAGTATATAGATATGGAAATGTCCCTTGGAGATTTTGTTTTGACTGGTGGAGAAATGGCATGTATTCCTATTGTTGATAGCATTTGTAGGCTAATTCCGGGAGTATTATCTTGCGCGGAGAGTTATACAGAGGAATCTTTTTATGATGGTGTACTTGAGTACCCACATTATACAAGACCAGAATGTTTTGAAGAAAAAAAGGTCCCAGACGTTTTAATATCCGGACATCATGAAAATATAAGAAAATGGAGAAGGCTACAATCACTCCTAATCACCAGGGAAAAAAGGAAAGATTTATTTCAAAAACTTAAGCTTACGAAAGAAGATAAAAAATTATTAAGTGACAAACATAAAATAGAATAATGAATAGTTATTTGAAAATTAAATAGCTTGTTTATAAGAATAAAAGATGTTTTATGTTGATATATAACTATATTTATGATAAAATATAGTTTGTGCTAGTACGGGCGCTCCTCTGTCATAACATAATGATTACGAACGTCACAATAAAATTTTAGGAGGGAATGCACATGTTAGAAATTATAAGATCAATAGAAGCAGAGCAAATTAGAACTGATTTACCAGTATTTAATGTAGGTGATACTGTTAAGGTTCACATCAAAATCCGTGAAGGTAGCAAGGAGAGAATTCAAGTATTCGAAGGAACCGTTCTTAAAAGACAAAATGGCGGTTTAAGAGAAACTTTCACAGTAAGAAGAGTAGCATCTGGTGTTGGTGTTGAAAAAACATTCCCAGTTAATTCTCCAGTAATTGAAAAAATTGAAATTGTAAGATTAGGTAAAGTTAGAAGAGCTAAACTATTCTACTTAAGAGATAGAGTTGGTAAATCTGCTAAGGTTAAAGAAAGAATGAGATAGAATTGGGGGGGCTGAAAAGTCCCTTTTTACATTTAACTATAATGTAACATACATAAATGGGAAAGTTATTAATTAGTATTAAAAAATAAAACTCAATCTTTTGCACGGAAAAGTAGTTACAAGGCTTTATCCATTCAATCGAATAGGGAGGATTAGATAAATATGGCTATGACCATAAATTGGTTTCCAGGACATATGGCGAAAACTAGAAGACAAATTGGCGAGAGCTTAAAACTTGTTGATGCTGTAATAGAAATTAGAGATGCAAGGATAGTTAAATCGAGTGCAAATCCACAAATCGATGAAATATGTAAAGACAAACCTAGAGTTATTTTGTTAAATAAGAGTGATTTAGCAGAAGATAAGGTTACTAAACAATGGATTGAAAAACTTACAACTGATAATGTAAGGCCACTCGCTGTAAATTGTATTACAGGTCAAGGTTTAAAAAGTATAAAAATCACACTTGACGAGTTATTGAAACAAAAACATGATAGGCAAAGAAAAAAAGGTTTAGTTAATATAGTTACGAGAGTTATGGTAGTAGGAATACCTAATGTTGGCAAATCTTCTTTTATAAACAAACTAGGAAAAAATAACATTACTAAAACTGGCGATAGACCAGGAGTTACTAAAAGTAAGCAATGGGTAAGAACTACATTGGGAATAGAACTAATGGATACTCCAGGTGTGTTATGGCCTAGATTTGAAGATGAGACTGTTGGGCTTAATTTGGCATTTACAGGAGCTGTAAAAGATGAAGTTATAGATATAGAAGAATTAGCACTTAGATTAGTAGAAAGACTTCAGATTAATAATGCAGACAGATTAATTGAAAGATATAAACTTACAGAAATCATGGAAAATCCTTTAGATAACTTAGACAATATAGCTAAAAAGAGGGGAGCTGTGATTTCAGGGGGAAATATTGACTATAACAGAGTAGCAGTTATGCTTTTAGATGAATTTAGAGGTGGTAAATTAGGAGCAATATCTCTAGAGAGAGTAAAGGAAGATTAGGTTTATACATATAAGTTATTATATGCAAATATTGGTTAAAAGTATAAAGGTATCTTAAAAATATTGGCCAAGTGTTCTAATATTTTTAAGATGTTAAATTTAATGTTTTGATGGTTATAAAGGAGGAATAATATGAAGTTTAATGTTGATTTTTCAAGCATGAATTATAAAGAAGTAAAAGAATATGTTTTTAGTGTAGAAGATATTGAAAACGTTTTCAAAAAAGGTAAAAACGGAAGTATATTAGACAGACTTTTGCAAGATAAGAGAAAAACTGTTCAAAAACTAGGAACTAAAATGTCTAAAGTGCTAGCGCTAAAAGAAAAAGAAATTCAAAGAGTAAGGAAAATGTATGATTTTGATAGAAGTTTTGGTAACTTTAGATATGTTGCTGGGGTAGATGAGGTTGGTAGAGGCCCTTTAGCGGGTCCAATAGTTGCAGCTGCAGTGTTATTTGATTCAAAATCAGTTGAAGATAAGGACTTAATATTAAGAGCAAATGATTCTAAAAAATTGTCAATAGCTTGCAGAAAAGAACTTTCTCTTATTATTAAAGAAAGGGCATTAGCTTACGCTATTATCGCTATTGATAATAAGCAAATTGATGAAAAAGGAATTGCTTGGTGCAATAATCAAGTATTTTTAGAAGCATGTGCAGGGCTAACTATTAAACCCGATTTAGTTTTATCTGATGGATATAGAATAAAAAATTATCCTAATTTAAACGAATTTGTAATTAAAGGCGATACATTGAGCATAAGTATAGCTTGTGCTTCTATAATTGCAAAGGTATATAGAGATGAATTAATGGTGGAATATCATGAAAAATATCCGGATTATGGATTTGATAGAAATGTTGGGTATGGTACCCAGGGACATGTATTTGCGATAAAAAAGTTTGGAATTACTCCTATACATAGAAAAAGTTTTTTAACAAAAATCTTAGAATAAATTAATAAAAAATTTACAAATACACTTTGAAATTTAATAAGTGTATTTGTAAAATTTGTTTTAATTATATTAAAATTTATAATTGAAAAGCGTCTTCAATATGATTAACTAAAAAATCATTATTATCTCTATTTAATAATACTTCAATAACATCAAACCTAAAATTACTGTTTATAATATTTTTCTTTAAGATATAAACTTGAGCTGTTTTATAAATTTTATGCTGCTTATAAATAGTAACCGATTCTGCTGGTATTCCAAAATTTATACCATATCTTGTTTTTACCTCGATAAAGCAAATATAATCTTTAGATGCGGCTATTAGGTCAATTTCACCGCATTTGCATCTGAAGTTTTTCTCTATTATTCTGTAGTTTAAATTTTTCAAAAAGTTTTCTGCTATTTCTTCACCAAATTTTCCAATGTCTTTGTTAAAAGCTTTCATGAAAAAACCCTCCCTTAATAATTTATAATTTACAATAGCCTATTTTGAATAGGCTATAACTAAAGAAAAAACAAATGCATTTGAAAGTTGTTTATTGTGAGAGAAGATTCATAAACGTTGTAATGACACCTGCATTACAGAAATCTATAAATAAACTTCCGACCAAGGGTACAATAAAAAATGCCTTTTGAGAAATACCATATTTTGTTGTCATAGCTCCCATATTTGCCATTGCATTTGGCGTTGCACCCATACCAAATCCACAATTGCCAGAAACAATTACGGCTGAATCATAATCTCTTCCCATAACATTGAAGGTTATAAAATAGCAAAACAATCCTGTAAGAATTGTTTGAGCGAGTAACATTACTATTAGAGGCAACGCTAAAGCTGATAATTGCCATAACTTTAAGCCCATTAATGCCATAGTTAAGAATAAAGATAATGAAATTTCTCCTATAATATCAGATTCTTCTTCATGAACTTTATACGCATTTGTAGCATCAGCTATATTTCTCATAATTGCAGCTGCAAACATAGCTCCGATGTATGACGGGAAAGTCATACCTGTCTTTTCTAGAATTACTGATATAATTGTACCTATTCCCATTGCTAATAAAATTTCAGCAGCTGCACTCATAAAATTATCAGTACTTAGAAGCTTACTATTATGATTACTATTTTCTTCTGTTTTTATCATTTCATTTTGTGTATTTGAATTATTGATTTTCATAGGATACGAAAGATTGTTTTTTTCTATTAATCGCTTTCCTATAGGTCCACCAATAATACTTCCCATTACTAAACCAAATGTTGCGGATGCAAGAGCTACAGTACTTGCACCTATGGCACCCGCTTTTTCAAATATTGGACCAAAGGCACCGGCAGTTCCGTGCCCGCCAACCATAGGAACAGAAGCTGTAGAAAGGCCTATAAGGGGATTTAGACCAAATATTTTAGCAAGGGTGACACCTGTGATATCTTGAAGAACACATAGTATTACGGATATACCTAAAAATATTAAAACCCCTTTTCCACCTTTTTTTAGTAATTTAAGACTTGCAGTAAGTCCGATAGTTGTAAAGAAGACTGTCATAAATAATTTTTGAAGTGTTATATCCATATCAAAAATTAATATGTTACTCACCTTTAGTATTAAAGTAATTATTGCAAAGATTAATCCTCCAATCACCGGAGCGGGGATACAGTACTTATCCAAAAAAACCAGCTTATTTTTAATTTTTTGTCCTATGAATAGAACAACAACAGCAAGGGATGCTGCTTGAACCATGTCTAATTTTAAAGCCATTTTATTACCTCCTCGTATAATGTAATTGTAAGTATTGGTAATAAATAAGCCATAATAATTATTAATGTCATCACTAAAATCTTATTTAATGTTTTAAACTCACAACTAAAATTTAATTATAAAGACGCTTATTACTAATTGTAACAAATATAATCAGATTGCGAAAGTATAAAGAAGGGAAAATATACTTTCGATGTCTAATACTATTTGACTATGTGAATATGACTATGAATAATGAAAAGTTATAAACAATTAAAAAATAAATTTTAAGTAAGGTTATTTTATTTATAATTATGTCAATAATTATGTAATATGAAGTAGGAAATAATAAAGGTAAGGGTGATAATATGGCAATACAAATTATGTCAGCAGCGTTTACAGGAATTAAAGGTGTTATAGTTACTGTTGAAATTGATATAACGAGGGGACTACCGGCATTAAATATAGTTGGGCTTGCAGATATATCTGTTAAAGAATCAAAAGAACGAGTGCGTTCTGCAATACTAAATTCAGGATTTGATTTTCCAGTAAATAGAATAACTATAAATTTAGCACCGGCTGATTTAAGAAAAGAAGGATCACTATTTGATTTGCCAATAGCGATAGGCATTCTTCTTGCAACTAAACAAATAAATGTTAGTGATATTAATGATTATCTTTTTATTGGAGAATTATCATTGTCAGGTAAATTGAAGAAAGTACGTGGAGCCTTACCTGTAGTTATGGAAGGAATTGAAAACAAAATTGAAAAATTCATAGTGCCCACATATAATGCAAGAGAATGTAGTCTTGTTAAAGCTGCAAAGTTATTTCCTTTGGACAATTTAAAGCAAGTAGTAGATTTTTTAAACTATAAGGATTTAATGCCTTATGAACGAGGGAAAGATATAGAAATACTAATTAATGAAGAGTTAGACTACGCGGATGTTATGGGGCAGGAAAGTTCAAAACGTGCAATTGAAGTGGCCGCTGCTGGAGGACATAATTTGCTTATGTATGGTCCACCGGGCTCAGGTAAATCAATGATGGCTAAAAGAATTTCTAGTATACTACCATCTTTAAGTCAAGAGGAGTCACTTGAGGTTACAAAAATATATAGCGTTTCTGGTAAGCTTTGTGATAATGAAGGAATTGTTTTGCAACGTCCTTTTAGAAGTCCTCATCATACTATTTCACGGATTGCTTTAGTTGGCGGTGGAAATAAGATAATACCCGGGGAAATTTCTTTAGCTCACAAGGGGGTATTATTTTTAGATGAAATATTAGAATTTAAAAAGAATGTATTAGAGGTACTAAGGCAACCATTAGAGGAGAGGAAAATAACTATTTCAAGAGTTAATGGAACTATAGAATACCCATCGAATTTTATGTTTGTAAGCGCATTAAATCCATGTCCTTGCGGATACTATGGATCTTACGTGCGGCAATGTAGTTGTAGTGAATATGAAAGAAGAAGGTATTTGAGTAAGCTTAGTGGCCCATTATTAGATAGAATTGATATATTTACGGCAGTTAATTTTTTGCCTTATAATAAAATAATTAGTGGAAAAAGTAGTGAAAAATCTGATGTTATTAAAAAAAGGGTTGTAGAGGCAAGAAATATTCAAGAAAACCGTTTTAGTACCGAAGAAATAAACTGCAATGCAGAGATGAACCAAAAATTAATTAAAAAGTATTGCATTATAGATAAAAAGGCAAGTAAAATTCTTGAATTAATGTACAATAAATTTGCGCTTAGCACAAGAGCTTATTCTAGAATCATTAAAGTATCTAGAACTATAGCAGATCTAGATGGAAGCAAGGATATTTTAGATAAACATATAATTGAGGCGGTGCAATATAGAAAATTTATTGATGAGCAGATAGTTTAACAAATTTTGGTGGCCCAGAAAATGATTTAATTATTAATATAAATTGTTATAAAAAATAGTTGTTATAAAAAAATACAAAGGAGGTATAGCAAAAGGATGAATGACTACGATATATGGTTCTCTTTAGTTAAATTATCCCCCAAAATAAAATTGAAATTAATAAATGATTTCCATAATACGCAGCAAATATGGTATTATGGTGTACATAATAAAAAAACAGAATATTTTAATAATAATTTAATTAACGTCCTATCCTGTGCTTGGAGTGACAAAAAAATTGATAATGTAAGAAGAAATTTAGAAACTAATGAAATAAAATCGGTACAATACTACGAAGATGAGTATCCACAAAAATTAAAAAATTATGACGATGCGCCATATACATTATTTTATAAAGGAAATATAATGCCATTGAATGAAGGGTTTAACATTTCTGTAGTGGGATCTAGAAAGTATTCGAATTACGGTAAAGATGTTACTAAAATTATATGTTCAGATTTATGTGTAAATAAAGTTAATATTATTAGTGGCATGGCTAAGGGCATTGATACATTTGCTCATGTGAGTTGTCTTACAAATGAAGGATACACCTGTGCAGTTCTAGGTTCAGGACTGGATGTAGTATATCCTAAAGAAAACTCTAAAATGTTTAATGAAATAGTTAAAAAGGGTGCTGTTATTTCGGAATTCTTGCCAGGAACGCCTCCCTATGCTTATAATTTTCCACAAAGGAATAGAATTATAAGTGCTCTTGGTGACATT
Source organism: uncultured Clostridium sp. (assembly GCF_937920395.1). Taxonomy (GTDB): domain Bacteria; phylum Bacillota; class Clostridia; order Clostridiales; family Clostridiaceae; genus Clostridium_AD. The sequence goes on from NZ_CALEVF010000038.1 coordinate 53,789, forward strand.
ATAATTGTAATAGAGGCTGGTGAGAAAAGTGGTTCTTTAATTACTGCAAATTTAGCGCTTGAGCAAGGTAAAGATGTCATGGCTGTGCCAGGGTCTATATTTTCATTTGAAAGTAAAGGAACAAATAAGTTAATTAAAGATGGAGCATTCCCGCTTACATCTAGTAATGACATATATAATTTACTAGGAATAGAGATTAAAAAAGAAAAAAGCGTCACTGCAAAATCTTTAAATAGTAAAATTAATGAAAAAATATATAGCATTATAAGCGATAGCCCGTTACACATTAATGACATTATTAGAATAACTAGCATTGACATAAAACAATTATATGAGGTATTATTTGAAATGCAGATTAAAAATGAAATATTATGTCTAGCAGGAAACTATTATGTAAGAGTAAACGACAAAATATAAGTAAATATAAGTTGATTATATTAGAATACATTGATGGAGGGGATAAGATGGGACAAAAACTTGTTATAGTTGAGTCACCTGCAAAAGCTAAAACGATAAAGAAGTATTTAGGTAGTAGCTATGTGGTGGAAGCGTCTATGGGACATGTTAGAGATTTGCCTAAAAGCCAATTAGGTGTTGATATCGACAATAATTATGAACCTAAATATATAACTATCCGTGGTAAAGGTGAACTTTTATCTAAACTAAGAAAAGCAGCTAAAAAAAGCGATAAAATATATTTGGCAACAGATCCTGATAGAGAAGGCGAAGCTATTGCATGGCATTTAGCGAAAGCATTGAAAATAGACGAAAAAGATAAGTGCAGGATAGAATTTAATGAGATAACAAAAACGGCTGTTAAAAACGCTATAAAATCTCCAAGAGTAATAAATGCAACACTTGTGGATGCTCAACAGGCAAGGCGTATACTTGATAGACTAGTTGGATATGAGATTAGTCCTATACTTTGGAGAAAAGTTAAATGGGGATTAAGTGCAGGAAGGGTTCAATCAGTTACTCTTAAAATAATTTGTGATAGGCAAAAGGAAATAGAAAAATTTATAACTAAAGAGTATTGGACTATAGAATGTGAGTTGTATAAAAAAGGAGATTCTCAGAAATTAAATGTTAAATTAACTTCAAAGGGTGGAGAGAAGTTTGAAATAAATTCTAAGGAAGAAAGTGAAAAGGTTATTAATAACCTTAAAGAAAAAGAATTTATTGTGAGTAAAATAAAGAAATCATCTAAAATTAAGAATCCATTACCACCATTCATAACAAGTACACTTCAACAAGATGGTTATAGAAAACTTAACTTTGCAACCAAAAGAACTATGTCTATTGCTCAACAACTATATGAAGGTATGGAAATAGAGGGACATGGAACGGTAGGTTTAATTACATATATGAGGACTGATTCCACAAGAATTGCACAGGAAGCTCAAGAAAGTGCAAAAGACTTTATTTGCAGTAAATATGGTGAAAAATACTATCCAAGTACACCAAGAATATTTAAAAGTAAAAAAAATATACAAGATGGTCATGAAGCTATTAGACCTTCCAATATTGAAATAACGCCAGAAGTTGCAAAGAAAACACTTAAAGCACCACAATACAAATTATATACATTGATTTGGAATAGATTTGTAGCAAGTCAAATGGAAACATGTTTACTTGACACTGTATCTATAGATATACAAAATGGAGAGTATAGTCTTAAAGCATCTGGATCTAAAGTAGCATTTGATGGATTTAGGAAAATTTATGGTGAAGATTTAGAAGGGGACGAAAACACTTTAAAGTTTCCAGAACTTAATAAAGAAGATATTTTGTATAGTGAAAATACTGAGGGAAAACAACATTTCACCTTGCCACCCGCTAAATTTTCTGAAGCATCTCTTGTAAAAACATTAGAGGAAAATGGTATTGGGAGACCTAGTACCTATGCACCAATTATTTCCACACTTCTTAACAGAAGATATGTAGAAAAAGATAATAAAGCTTTAGAGGTTACAGAGCTTGGGAATATTGTAAATGATATAGTAAGTGAATACTTCAAACAAATAGTAGATATAGAATTTACAGCACAAATGGAGAATAATTTAGATTATATAGAAGAAGGACAAGAAAAATGGCAAAACATAGTTAATAACTTTTTTACACCGCTTAAAGAAGATATTGAAATAGCAGAGAAAGAAATAGCTAAAATTACAATTGAAGATGAAGTTACAGAGGTAGAATGTGATAAATGTGGAAAGTTTATGGTAATAAAACATGGAAGATTTGGCGATTTTTTAGCATGTCCAGGTTATCCAGAATGTAAAAACACAAAAGCAATTACTAAGGAACTAGATGTCCCTTGTCCTAAGTGCGGTGGAACAATTTTAGAAAGAAGAAGTAAAAAAGGAACTAAATTTTTTGGCTGCAGTAATTATCCTAAGTGTGATTTTGTAAGTTGGCATGAACCAACTGATATAAAATGTTCTGAGTGTGGTACATATATGGTAAAAAGGTACAGTAAAACTAAAAGTGATTATATGGAATGTTCAAATGCAGAATGTAAACATAAGGAATATAAAGAGGAAGAAAACATTGAAGAAAATAGTGAAGAAAAGAAAAATTAGGATAACAAAGTAAAGAAAAAAATATTGGATAAAAAAAATGTCGAAATATATATTAATACTGTTGATATAGAATGAATGTTGTGATATCATTATAAACGAAACGATTCTAAAAATTTAAAATATTTTGAATTATACCAATTATAAAGTAAATTGACTTTGTGAATTCGTTCAAATAATATAAGTTGTATTTATAACAAAATGAGGAGGAATATTGTGTCATTATTAGATAAAACGAGAATGTTGAATAAAATATTGCAAAAATCAGGAACAGAACCAGTTGTTTTTGATGATATATGTAACTTATTAAGCGATGTATTGCAATGTAATGTATATATTATTAGTAGAAGAGGAAAAATATTGGGTTATGATTTATCAAGTGGGTTTGAGTGTGAAGTCGTAAAAGATGAAATCATAAAAAACATGAGATTCCCAGAGGATTACAATAATAGTTTGCTTAATATTAATGAAACGAAAGCAAATCTTACAAATGAAAATATTTGCGTATTCCAGGATGATAAGGAATGTGCAATAGAAAATAAATTGTCAACTATAGTACCGATAAATGGTAATAGAGAGAGATTAGGTACTCTTTTACTTTCAAGATTCGAAAAAAGATTTACAGATGATGATCTAGTTTTAGTTGAATATAGTGCTACGATAGTTGGTCTTGAAATTTTAAGGGCTAAAAATGATTTGATAGAAGAAGAAGCAAGAAAAAAAGCAGTAGTGCAACTTGCTATTGGAACGTTATCTTATTCAGAACTTGAAGCAGTACAACATATATTTAATGAATTAGATGGCAGTGAAGGCTTACTTGTAGCTTCTAGAATAGCAGATAAGGTTGGAATAACTAGATCTGTTATAGTTAATGCGTTAAGAAAATTTGAAAGTGCAGGAGTAATAGAATCAAGATCACTTGGAATGAAGGGTACACATATTAAGATATTAAATGAGAAATTAATGGATGAATTAAAAAAAATAAAATAATTTAAGGCAGAACAGTTTTGTTCTGCCTTAAAAAAAATCAATAGATAATGTATAAATATGTATGAAATGAGAATATTAATAAATAGAGTATTCTTCTGATTCAATAAAAGATGTAATTATATTAAAGATTTTTATTGAATACATTATTACCTTATGTTATACTACACAGGTGAGAAAATACACACATTACTTAATTATTGAAGGGTGCCAATATTTGGTCTTTAATAAAATGATGGTAATGGAGGTAAAAACCAAGGAGGTTATTATTAATGGCAGTTATATCAATGAAACAATTATTAGAAGCAGGTGTACATTTTGGACATCAAACAAGAAGATGGAATCCTAAAATGGCTCCATACATATTTACAGAAAGAAACGGAATATATATCATCGATTTACAAAAAACAGTTAGAAAAATAGATGAGGCATATGATTTCATTAAATCAGTATCTGAAGAAGGTAAGGATGTTCTATTTGTAGGTACAAAAAAACAAGCTCAAGAAGCTATTAAATTTGAATCTGTAAGAGCAGGAATGCATTTTGTAAACAATAGATGGTTAGGTGGAATGCTAACTAACTTTAAAACAATTAAAACAAGAATAGCAAGATTAGAAACATTATATAAGATGGAAGAAGATGGAACATTTGAAGTTCTTCCTAAAAAAGAAGTTAGTCACCTTCTTAATGAAAGAGAAAAACTTGAAAAGAATCTAGGCGGAATTAGAAGCATGGATGCAAATAAAATTGGAGCTCTATTCGTTGTAGACCCAAGAAAAGAAAAAAATGCTATTTCTGAAGCTAAAATCCTTGGAATTCCTGTAGTTGCAATAGTCGATACAAACTGTGATCCAGATGAAGTTGATTATGTAATCCCAGGTAATGATGATGCTATAAGAGCAGTTAAATTAATAACTGAAAGATTAGCTGATGCCATTATAGAAGGAAGACAAGGCGAACAATTAACTGAAGAATAGTATTTATATTTATCTAATAGAATAGTTATTGGTGTAATAGTGAGGGTAGGTGGAAGTTAATTCTTTCATTTACCTTTTAAACTAGATAGGAATAGGAGGAAGTAATAATGGTTACTGCAAGTATGGTTAAAGAATTAAGAGAAAAAACTGGAGCAGGAATGATGGATTGTAAAAGAGCTCTAAGTGAAACAGATGGTGATGTGGAAAAAGCAATTGAACTTTTAAGAGAAAAAGGGTTGGCAGCAGCTGCTAAGAAATCTGGAAGAATAGTTGCAGAGGGATTGGTATGTACATATATTTCTGAAGATATGAAAGTAGGAGCTGTTGCAGAAGTTAATTGTGAAACTGATTTTGTTGCCATTAATAATGAGTTTGTTACTTTAGCAAATAACGTGGCGAAACAAGCAGCACAAACTGATTCAACAACAATAGATGAATTCACTTCTGAAAAATATATAGCTGATGAAACAATTACTGTTAAGGATGCAGTTACAGCTTTAATAGCAAAATTAGGCGAAAATATGTCTGTAAGAAGATTTCAAAAGTTTTCTATTGAAAACGGTATTGTTCAAAGCTATATTCATGGTGGCGGAAGAATAGGCGTCTTAGTGGAACTTGCATGCGAAAAACAAGATGATGTATTAATTACAATTGCTAAAGATGTTGCAATGCAAATTGCGGCTGCTAGTCCTTTGTTTTTAGATAATACATGTGTCGATAAAGATACTTTAGAAAAAGAAAAAGAAATATACAGGGTTCAAGCAATAAACGAAGGAAAACCAGAAAAGATTGTAGAAAAAATGGTTATGGGCAGAGTTAATAAATATTTTAAAGAAGTATGTTTACTTGAACAAATTTGGGTTAAGAACGCTGACTATACTATTACTAAATATCTTCAGGAAGAATCAAAAAAACTTGGTGCTGAGATAAAGGTAACAAGATTTGTAAGATTTGAAAGAGGAGAAGGTATAGAAAAGAAAGAAGAAAATTTTGCTGAAGAAGTTCAAAGACAAGTGCAAGGTAAATAAAAATTAAAGGGAACACAAAGTGTTCTCTTTTTTAAAATAGGTAATACTTTAAATTTAGGAGGTACAATGTTTATGGAGGTTGCTAAATACAAAAGAATTATGTTGAAAATTTCAGGAGAAGCTTTAGCTGGTGATACAGGATTTGGAATAGATTTTGAATTCACAAATATTATAGCACTTCAAATAAAGGAACTGGTTAAGTTAGGTGTTGAAATAGGTATAGTTGTTGGAGCTGGAAATATATGGCGTGGTAGAAGTGGTGATGGTATGGACAGGACTACTGCGGATTATATGGGAATGATGGCAACTTGTATTAATGCACTAGCACTTCAAGATTCTTTGGAAAATATTGGCGTAAATACTAGAGTACAAACTGCCATTGAAATGAAGGCAGTAGCAGAACCATTTATAAGAAGAAAAGCTATGAGACATTTGGAAAAAGGAAGAGTTGTTATATTTGCTGCAGGGACAGGTAATCCATATTTTTCAACGGATACAGCGGCTGCACTTAGGGCAGCAGAAATAGAAGCTGAAGTAATACTTCTTGCTAAAAAAGTTGATGGGGTTTACGATAAAGATCCACATATATACGATGATGCAAAAAAATTCGATAAACTTAGTTATATTAATGTGCTTGAAAAAGGACTTCAAGTTATGGATTCTACAGCTACATCATTATGTATGGATAATAATATTCCAATATTAGTTTTTGGACTTGATAAACCAGAAAATATAAAAAAAGCTGTCTTAGGGGAGAAAATCGGGACTTTAGTGTCTGATTGTGCTAAATAACCAGTACAAAATGGAGGGAATTCTATGATTAAGGAAATTATTAGTTTTGCTGATGAAAAAATGAACAAATCGATTGTTGCTTTAAAACACGAATTATCAAGTATGAAGGCAGGAAGAGCAAATTCTGCAATGCTTGATAGGATTCATGTTGAATGTTATGGTAGTCTCGTGCCATTAAGCCAAATGGCAAATATATCAGCACCAGAATCGAGAGTATTATTAATACAGCCATGGGATAAATCTTCTATGAAAGACATAGAAAGAGCTATTTTAAAATCTGATTTGGGATTAAATCCATCAAATGATGGAATTGCAATTAGATTAATTATTCCTGAGCTTACTGAAGAAACAAGAAAAAATTTAATGAAGACTATTAAGAAAACCGGAGAAGAAGGTAAAATAGCAATAAGAACTACAAGGCGTGAAGCTAATGATAAAATTAAAGCATTGAAAAAGAATAGTGAAATTTCTGAAGATGAAGTTAAAAAAACAGAAGATATCATCCAAAAGGAAACAGATAAATTTATTAAAGAAATAGATAAAATAATTGATGATAAAGAAAAACAAATAATGTCAGTTTAGTCCTTAATTTTAAATAGAACCTGCATTTATGCAGGTTCTATTTAAAATTATACTATAACTAGTAAAAAGGAGAGAATTTTATTGAAAAAATTATTCGCTTTTTTAAAAAAGAATAAAGATATAAGTAATAGAGCAGACTTAGATATGACTAAAATACCTAAGCATATTGCAATTATAATGGATGGAAATGGTAGATGGGCAAAAGAACGAAATTTGCCTAGAGCACTTGGACATAAAGCCGGCGTAGAAGCAATTAGAAAAATTGTAAAAGAATGTGACAGATTAGGAGTTAAATATTTAACATTATATGCATTTTCAACTGAGAATTGGAATAGACCTATAAAAGAAATTGATTCTTTAATGAAGTTATTAGTTGAATATCTAAAAAAGGAATTTGAAGAATTAAATGCTAATGATGTTGTCATTAATTCTATTGGAGATATTTCGAAATTGCCTTTGATATGCAGGGAAGAATTAAATTATGCTTATGAAAAAACAAAAAATAATAAAGGGCTAATTTTGAATCTTGCTTTAAATTATGGAGGAAGAAATGAAATAGTAGATGCTGTAAAACAAATTTCATCAGATTTAATTAACAAAAAAATATCTAAGGATCAAATAAATGAAGACTTATTTTCAAAATATATGTATACAAGTAAAATGCCAGATCCTGATTTAATAATAAGGCCTAGTGGTGAGTTGAGATTAAGTAATTTCTTGCTTTGGCAGAGCGCTTATTCAGAACTTTGGTTTTCAGACATTAATTGGCCAGATTTTAAAGAGGAACAGTTACAAAATGCAATAGTAGATTATCAAAAAAGAGATAGAAGATTTGGAAAGGTTAAATAGGGGAGATAAGCATGAATAATAGGTATATAGGTGCTCTTGTTTTAGCTCCGTTCATAATATTTTTATTTTTAGGCGGGGTGTATTTAAAATATATTGTAATGGTACTTTCAATCTTTGGTATGTACGAGTTCTATAAAGTTTCTAGAAAAAAACACTATAAGCCAATTGCACTTATAGGATATGGGTTATGTATATTATATTATTTAAATATGAACAAGGATTTTTTACAAAGCTTTAATATATACATTTTAATAGCAACAATTTTTTTACTGCTATGTATTCCTGTGGTTTATACAAGTTATAATTTTGTAGATGTTGCGCTTACGTTATTTGGATTTCTGTATGTTGCAGTGTTTTTTAGTTTTATAGTGTTTATAGACAATAAGACTTACGGTCAATATTTAGTATGGATTATATTTATTTGTTCGTGGGGATGCGATACTTTAGCTTATTATTCTGGAAGAATTTTAGGAAAAGGAGGGAAACATAAGCTATGTCCTAAAGTTAGTCCTAATAAAACAATAGAAGGTTCAATAGGTGGTTTGCTTGGAAGCATTATTGGATGTACAATTTATGGATATATTATTTCAAAATATGGTGTGAATATAGAACTATATCATTATGCTATAATTGGTGTTTTATGTGGCGTTTTTGGACAGTTTGGGGATTTAATTGCATCGTCGATAAAAAGGTATGTAGGGGCCAAGGATTACAGTAATCTTATACCGGGACATGGTGGAATTTTAGATCGTTTCGATAGCATTTTATTTGTGTCTGTGGTAGTATTTTATTATATTACATTTATAATAAAAATATAAATTTATATAGTTTGTTTCTTAAAAAAAATCATATTTGGGCAGAATGCAAAAAAATAATTCGTAATGAATTGGCATTGATGACTTTATATGATTTTATTATTACACAAAGCACCATGAATAAATAACTATGTTATATTTAATACTGCTAATATGCAAAATAATAGAAAAAAATTGTAAATATTAACAAAGACATTGTATTTTATTTGGAATATAATTACATATAATGTGTAGTAGTAGTATTTTTAATTTTAATGGCATAATAATTGTAAATTATAGCATTATAGGGATGGAGAGATTAAATGAAAAAACTTACTATTTTAGGGGTTACGGGATCAATTGGAACTCAAACTTTAGATGTTATTCGATCGGATATTAAAAACTTTATTATTATTGGAATTTCTGCAAATACTAATTATGAGAAAATAATACCTATTATAGAGGAATTTAAACCTAAATATGTTGCCATGATGGATGAGGGGGCTTCATTGAAACTTAAAAAATATTGTAGTTTTAAAAAGTATCCAACTGAAATATTGCATGGATTAGATGGCTTAAATTATATAAGTACTTTACCTGAAGTTGATGTTGTAGTAACTTCAGTTGTAGGAATGATAGGACTCGTCCCTACTATAAAAGCTATTAATGCAGGAAAAGATATTGCTTTAGCTAATAAGGAAACGCTGGTTGCCGCGGGAGAACTCGTCATGGAAGCTGCTAAAAGAAACAATGTAAATATTTTACCGGTTGATTCAGAACATGGTGCTATTTTTCAATGTTTACAAGGAAATAAGCTTAAAAATGTTAATAAGATAATAATAACAGCATCTGGTGGCCCATTCAGAGGCAAAAGTAGAAAACAATTAATAGATATAAGACCAGAAGATGCGATTAAACATCCCAAATGGAGAATGGGTAAAAAAATATCAGTTGATTCGTCAACACTTATGAATAAGGGACTTGAGGTTATAGAAGCACATTGGCTATTTGGAATGGATTATGAAAGTATACAAGTGGTAGTACATCCACAAAGTGTAATACATTCTATGGTTGAGTATATTGATGGTAGCATAATAGCACAAATGAGTTCTACTGATATGAGGCTTCCAATTCAATATGCTATAAATTATCCTAAGAGAAACAGTGCTGTCATCGATAAATTAGATTTTTATAATATTGGTACATTAACTTTTGAAAAACCTGATAGTGATACATTTAAATGTCTTAAATTAGCATTGAAAGCAGCTAAAATGGGTGGAAATATGCCGGCTATTATGAATGCTGCAAATGAGGTAGCTGTTGGACTATTCTTAGACTATAAAATCGGATATCTCCAAATAGAAGATATTATAGAAAAATGTATGAATAAGTTTGATCACAAGATTAAACCAACTCTAGAAGAAATTTTAGACGTTGATTTAAAGGTTAGGGAATATATAAAAAATAATTATGATGGAAAATAGGGAGGAAAATGGTTATGAGTAGTATTTTACCTAATATACCATATATTATTATGGCTGTTTTAGCTTTTAGTCTTTTAGTTATAATACATGAATTGGGTCATTTTATTATGTGCAAGTTAAATGGGGTAACGGTAAGCGAATTTTCCTTAGGAATGGGTCCGAAACTGTTTGGAATAAAAGGAAAGGAAACAGAGTATTTAATTAAAGCGTTTCCTGTTGGTGGATATGTTAAAATGGAAGGTGAAGAAGAAAGCAGCAGTGATCCTAGATCTTTCACTAATAAAACACCAGTTCAAAAGCTAAGTATAGTTTCCGCTGGAGCAATTATGAATTTAGTCTTGGCAGTAGTTTTATTTGCTATTGTAGGTGCTGCAAAAGGATATGTATTACCAATAATAGGGCAAGTAGTTTCTAATAGCCCAGCTATGCATTCTGGACTAAAGGTAGGAGATAAAATTACTAAAATTGATAAAGTTAAAATAAATAGATGGGATGAATTTATAAATATTGTTTATGTATCTAAAGGCCAAAGTATGAATATTGAAGTACTTAGAGATTCAAAGTTAATAGATATTTCTTTAAAACCAGTTAAAAATTTGAAGGAAGATAGATATATGATAGGAATTGCTACTTCCGGCTTAGAAAAAAAATTAAACTTTGGAGAAGCGGTAGGATACGGATTTAGCCAAACTGTTGATACTGCAAAACAAACTTTTGGTGTTTTTGGTACCATGTTTAAGGGTCAGTTTTCAAGTTCTGATGTGGGTGGACCTATAAGTATAATGAGAATTTCAACTAAAGCTGCACAAAGTGGATTTACAACGCTACTTTACTTTACTGCATTAATGAGTGTGCAATTAGGAATATTTAATATAATACCTTTCCCAGCCTTAGATGGAGGATGGATTTTTATGTTGTTATTTGAAATAATATCAGGTAAGAAATTAGATGATAATAAGGTGGGAACAATAAATTATATTGGATTTATGTTTTTGATGGCGTTAATGGTGGTAGTAGTTATTAAAGATATAGTTAGTCCGCTAAAATTTTAGGAGATGAAAATTATGAAAGCTAGAAAAACAAAAAAAATCAAAATTGGTAATATATATATAGGTGGTAATTCAAAGGTTGCAGTGCAATCAATGACGAACACTGATACTCGAGATGCAGAGGCTACGATAAAACAAATACTTGAGTTAGAAAAGGTAGGCTGTGACATTGTGCGCTGTGCGGTGCCCGATATGGTAGCTGCTGAGGCGATTAAAGATATAATGAAGGGAATTCATATACCATTGGTAGCAGATATACATTTTGATTATAGGCTAGCATTAAAAGTTATTGAGAATGGAGTATCTAAACTAAGAATTAATCCCGGTAATATTGGAAGCATTGATCGAATAAAATTAGTGGCAGATGCGGCTAAAGCTAAGGGTATACCAATTAGAATTGGGGTGAATTCAGGATCACTCGAAAAAGATATTCTTCAAAAGTATGGTCATGTATGTGCGCAGGCTTTAGTTGAAAGTGCACTAAAACATGTTAAGATACTTGAAAGTTTAAATTTTTATGATATAGTTATTTCTATAAAATCATCAGATGTTGTTATGATGATTGAAAGTTATAAATTATTATCGGGCAAGGTAGATTATCCACTTCATCTTGGAGTTACTGAGGCTGGAACTACTTGGAGAGGAACAATAAAATCAAGTGTTGGAATTGGAGCCCTACTATCTGAAGGAATAGGGGATACTATTAGGGTATCACTAACTGGAGATGTAGTAGATGAGGTTAAGGTTGGAATAGAAATCCTAAAATCATTAGGTTATATAGATGATGGGATTAAATTTGTATCGTGTCCAACATGTGGTAGAACACAAATTAATCTTATAAAGATTACGAATGAAGTAGAAAAGAGATTGGAATTTTGCAATAAAAATATAAAAATTGCAGTAATGGGATGCGTAGTCAATGGGCCAGGCGAAGCAAGAGAAGCTGATATTGGTATCGCTGGCGGAGATGGAGTTGGGCTCATATTTAAAAAAGGTAAAATAATTAAAACTGTTAAGGAAGAAGATTTAGTAGAAGAACTTATACGTGAGGTAAATAATTTATAACATGTCTTCCCAGGAGGAATATTAATGAACGCAAGCCTAGCTGAAATGTTGAAAAATGATTTTGATTTAAATGATGAAACATTAGTAGATGATATTAAGGTGTTAAGGGTTCAGTACCTTAAAAAAAGCAATAAATTAAGGGTAATCATTAAATCTTTTGAGGATACAGATGATAATAAAAAATTAATAATTAAAAAGATTATATCAAAACGATTATGTAGTTTTAACGATATACAGTTAATTTGTTACAGGGATGTATCAAATGCAACTATAGAAGATGTAAAAGATAAGTTTTGGCTGGATGTAGTAAATGTAATATCTATTTCAGAGCCATCAAGTAAGGACAGCTTACTTAAATCAACTAGAATAATTGAAAATGGTGTACTTAAAATTCAGTGTGGCAATGATTTTATGTGCAAAATTTTAAGAGATAAGAATATAGAAGTTCTTATAAAAAACACTATAAACGATATGTTTGGAGTTAATTCAGTAGTTAAATTAGAACATAACAGTGAACTTTCTAAGGATGATTTTTTCATGAAAAAAGAAAAAGAAAATGAAATTATTATTAATGAAATAGTTAAAAATATAAATATAGAAAAGACAGACAAGCCTCGTGCTACAGCCCAAAACAATGATAATAATGGTTACAAAGCAAACAAGTTTAGTAAACCTTTCTACAAAAAGGGTGAGGTTGCCGATAAAAATACAATAATGGGAAGAAATATTAATGATGAAAGTATAGAAATAAAAGATATAAGCGAGACTTCTGGAATAATTTGTGTTTGTGGCGATATTTTTAAGGTGAAGATAATTGAAACTAAAACTGGAAGAATAATCATAACATTTTATATTACAGATTATTCTAGTTCGATTACAGTGAAATGTTTTCCAAAGCCTAAAGAAGTAGAAAAAATGATGGAAGAAATTAAAGTTGGACTTTTTTGTAAGGTACGAGGCGAAGCAAGTTATGATACTTATGCAAGAGAAGTTGTAGTTATGGCTAGAGATATAGTTAAACTAAAAAAAATACAAAGAATGGATACTGCTCAGGAGAAAAGGGTTGAACTTCATCTTCATACACAAATGAGTGCTATGGATGGTATGAGCCCTGCATCTAAACTTGTTGAAAGAGCAGCTATGTGGGGACATAATGCAGTAGCAATAACTGATCATGGTGTAGTTCAAGCATTTCCTGAAGCTATGGACGCTGCTAAAAAGAATAAAATTAAAGTTATCTATGGGGTTGAGGGTTACCTTGTAGATGATGGAGTACCAATTGTTATTAATAATAAAGATGAAACTTTAGATGATAGTTTTGTAGTCTTTGATATAGAAACAACGGGGTTATCTAGTGAAAATGATAAGATTATAGAAATTGGTGCATTAAAAATAGAAAATGGAAAAATAGTAGATAGGTTTAGTGAGTTTGTAAATCCAGGGATAGATATACCTTATAAAATTATAGAACTAACTGGAATTACAAATGATAATGTATCGGATGCGGACTCTATTGAAAAAGTACTTCCTAATTTTTTAGAGTTTGCAAAAGACAGCGTTTTAGTAGCACATAATTCTGATTTCGATGCATCTTTTATTAAAAAGAATTCAGAGAGGTTAAATTTGAAGTTTGAAAGTGCAATTATGGATACAATCCCTTTAGCTAAATATCTACTTAAAGATCTTAAGACGTTTAAGTTAAATACAGTAGCTAAATATCTTGGTATAACCCTTGAAAATCATCACAGAGCTATAGATGATGCTAAAGCTACTGCGGATATACTATTGCATTGCTTTGGGTTACTTCGCGAAAAGAATATTTTAGATCTGGATACTTTAAACAAAGAATTTTTGGCTGATTTTAATGTAAATAAGGCAAATACTTATCATGTAATTATTTTGGTGAAGAACCAAGTAGGATTAAAGAATCTTTATAAGCTTATTTCATTCTCAAATTTAGAATATTTTCATAGAAGACCAAGGCTTCCTAAAACTTTGATTGAAAAGTACAGAGAGGGCCTTATAGTTGGATCAGCGTGCGAAGCTGGACAAGTATATAAGGTGGTTCTTCAAGGAAAATCTAATGAAGAAATCAATAAAATAGTAGAGTTTTATGATTATTTAGAAATACAACCTTTATTAAATAACAAATTTATGATTAAGAATGGAATAGTAAAAGATGAAAATGAATTAATGGATATTAATAGAAGAATATGTGCTATTGGTGATAAAAATAATATGCCGGTAGTTGCTACAGGAGATGTACATTTTTTAGAACCTTCAGATGCGGTTTTTAGAAAAATTTTAATGGCAGGCAAAGGATTTTCGGATGCGGATGATCAACCACCATTATATTTTAAAACAACAAATGAGATGCTAAGTGAATTTTCATATTTAGGAGAAAAAAAATGCAAAGAAGTGGTGATTTATAATCCAAATAAAGTTGCTGAAATGATAGAGTTTGTAAAACCAATACCTGATGGAACTTTTACACCTAAAATACCAGGTGCAGAAGAAGATATTAGAAAGATGACATCTGATAAAGTTCATTCAATATATGGGGATCCATTACCAGAGATAGTTCAGAAAAGATTGGAAAAAGAATTACACTCAATTATTGGTAATGGATATGCAGTACTTTACTTAATTGCTGAAAAATTAGTAGCAAAATCACTTTCAGATGGTTATTTGGTAGGTTCGAGAGGGTCTGTTGGATCTTCTTTTGCGGCTAATATGTCTAATATAACAGAAGTAAATGGACTTCCACCACATTATATATGTCCAAATTGCAAAAAGAGCGAATTTATTTTAGATGGATCCATTGGTTCAGGTGCAGATTTGCCGGATAAAGAATGTCCTGATTGTGGAACCTTATATAAAAAAGACGGTTTTGATATTCCATTTGAAACATTCTTAGGATTTGAAGGGGATAAAGAACCGGATATAGATTTAAACTTTTCAGGCGATAATCAAGCAGACATACACAGGTATACAGAGGTTCTGTTTGGTAAGGGTCATACTTTCAAGGCAGGAACAATTGGAACGATTGCTGAGAAAACTGCTTATGGTTATGTGAAAAAATATCTAAATGAAAAAGACATTATGGTGCCTCAAGCTGAAATTGAAAGACTAGTGCTTGGATGCACAGGTGTTAAGAGAACGTCAGGACAACATCCAGGTGGAATAATGGTTGTTCCGAGCGACAATGAAATATATAATTTTTGCCCAGTTCAGCACCCGGCGGATGATCCAACATCAGATATTATTACTACACATTTTGATTACCATTCCATAAGCGGAAGATTATTAAAGCTGGATATACTTGGTCATGATGATCCCACAATGCTTAAAATGCTTCAGGATTTAACAGGACTTGATCCTCTAACTATCCCTTTATCTGATGATAATGTCATAAGCTTATTTACGTCACCTTCGGCATTAGGACTTACACCAAAAGAATTAGGTTGTGAAGTGGGAAGTTATGGTGTTCCGGAATTCGGTACAAAATTTGTAAGACAAATGCTTTTAGATACACAACCAAAATCGTTTTCTGATTTGGTTAGAATTTCAGGATTATCTCATGGTACAGATGTATGGATTAATAACGCACAATTTTATATCAAAGAAGGATTTACAACACTTAAAGATTGTATTTCTACCAGAGATGATATAATGGTTTATTTAATGCAGAAAAACTTACCACCAAAAACTGCTTTTACTATCATGGAGAAAGTACGAAAAGGTAAGGGACTTTCAGAAGAACATGAGAAAATAATGAAAGAACATGACGTTCCGGATTGGTATATAGGCTCATGTAAAAAGATAAAGTATATGTTTCCTAAAGGTCATGCAGTAGCCTATGTAATGATGGCCGTTAGAATAGCATACTATAAGGTTTATTATCCGAAAGAATATTACGCTACATTCTTTACTATAAGAGCAGATGATTTTGATGCAAATTTAATAGTAAAAGGTGAGAGTGCTATAAGAGTTAAAATAGATGAACTTGAAGCTCTAGGTAAGGATATAGGAGTTAAAGAAAAAGGGCTTCTAACAGCTCTTGAGTTATCTTTTGAAATGTATAAAAGAGGGATTAAATTATTAAATGTAGATATTTATAAATCAGAGTCAGTTAAATTTACAATTGAAGAAGAGTCACTAAGACCTCCTTTAAATGCGCTTGAAGGAGTAGGAGAAAACGCTGCTAAAAGTATAGTACTAGAAAGAGTAAACGGAGAGTTCATATCAAAAGAAGATTTGAGAACTCGGTGCAAAGTGTCTAAAACAGTTATTGAATCATTAAATAATCATGGGTGTTTAAAGGATCTTCCTGACACGAATCAGTTATCGTTTTTTTAGGGAAATGTAATTAGTCCTTGAAATAGCTGATTTTATATGATAGAATAATAGATATTAGTTATCGCTAGTTATTTTATTGAAAGAGAGTAGGCCCGCCTACTCTCTATTTATTGAAACGCAACTCATGGTTGCGTTTTAATTATAATATTATGGTTGATTATGCTAATAATAGTATAAAATACTAATAAAAGGAGGGTGTTAGAATGAGAAATGATACCTTGTTGCAAAAGCTTAGAAAAATAGCTTTGCCAATAGTTGAAAAAAACAATTGTGAATTATATCATTTGGAGTATGTAAAAGAAGCTGGAGAAAATTATTTAAGAATTTATATAGATAGTTCAAATGGAATATCTTTGGAAGACTGCGAAAAAACTAGTAGAGGAATAAGCGAAATATTAGATGTTGAAGATCCAATAACAGATAGTTACTGTTTAGAAGTATCCTCACCAGGAATCGAGAGAATTTTATATGATGATAATCATCTAAAAAAATACATAGGTCAGAATGTACTAGTTAATTTAAAGAGCTTATATGAGGGAACTAAAAAACTTGAGGGCGATTTAGTAGGATTTTCTGATGTACAAATAGAAATTCAATATGATGGGAACAATATAATTATTCCAAAAGAAAATATTTCCATCGTAAGTTTAAAACCAGTGCTGTAAGGAGGAAGTTATTAAAATGAATCAAGAATTTATTGAAGCATTGAGAGAGATTGTGGATCAAAAGGGAATTAGTGAAGACTTACTTTTTGAAACTATAGAAGATGCATTAGTTGCAGCGTATAAGAAAAATTTTGCTACGCTATCAAATAATAGTCAAGATGTAAAAGTAACAATGAATAGAGAAACAGGAGAAATACATGTTTATGGTCAAAAGACGGTTGTAGAAGAAGTTGTTGAGGATTCTAGTGAAATAACACTTGAAGAATCTAAAGAATATAGCCCTAAATATCAAATAGGTGATATTGTTGATATTGAAGTTACTCCAAGAAAATTTGGAAGAATAGCTGCACAAGCTGCAAAACAAGTAGTTATTCAAAGAATTAAAGAAGCTGAAAGAAATATAATATACAATGAATTTATAACAAAAGAGTTTGATATTATTACCGGAATTGTTATAAGAAAAGACAGAGGCAATGTATTTATAGACTTAGGCAAAATTGAAGCTGTACTTGGAGCTAATGAACAAATGCCAGGTGAGGAATATAATTTTAATGAAAAATTAAAATTATATATTGTTGAAGTTAAAAACACTACTAAAGGTGCTCAAGTTGGAGTGTCGAGAACTCATCCAGGTCTTGTAAAACGATTGTTTGAATTAGAAGTGCCAGAGGTTTTTGGTGGGGTTGTTGAGATTAAAAGCATATCAAGAGAAGCTGGTTCAAGAACTAAAATTGCAGTATATTCAAATGATGAAAATGTTGATGCTATGGGAGCATGCGTTGGACCTAAGGGCGTAAGAGTTCAAAGCATAGTTAATGAACTAAGAAATGAAAAAATTGATATTATTAAATGGAGTAAGAAAGCGGAAGAATATATTTCCAATGCTTTAAGTCCTGCAAAAGTATTAAATGTAGTAGTTGAGGAAGCTTCTAAATCTGCAAAGGTCATAGTGGAGGATAATCAATTATCTTTAGCTATTGGAAAAGAAGGTCAAAATGTTAGGTTAGCAGCGAGATTAACTGGTTGGAAAATAGATATAAAAAGTAGAACACAAGCTCAATACAACATGGACGTAAATGAAGAAGTTAAAAGTGAAGTAGATGAAAGTGAAGCAATTGATAATCAAGTAGTTAAAGATCAAACGATTGAAGATCAATCAGAGCAAGATCAAGTAATTGAAACCATTACGCAGGAGTAGGTGATAGTTTTATGAAAGTTAAAAAAATACCTCAGCGCATGTGTACCGGGTGCATGGAAATGAAACCTAAGAAAGAATTATTGCGTATAGTCAATAGTAAAGAAGGCGAAATCTCTATAGATTTGATAGGGAAAAAACCAGGCAGAGGTGCATATGTTTGCATGAATATAGAATGTTTTGAAAAATCCTATAAGACAAAAAGATTAGAGCGAAATTTAGGTGGTAAAATAAGTGAAGAAATTTATGCGAAGCTAAAGGATGAGATTAATCATGAATAATAAATTTTTTCAATTTTTGGGTTTAACTAAAAAGGCAGGTAAACTTATCGAAGGTTATAATCAGTGCGAAGATGCACTTTCACATGGGAGAGGAACCCTTATAATTTTATCTGAGGAAAGCTCTGTAAATACTAAAGATAAGTTTAAAAGATTATCTGTTAAAAATGTTATACCACTTATTGAAGGTGTTTCTAATGAAACTTTAGGTAAATGTTTAGGTAGACCAGAAATTAATGTTTTATGCGTAAACGATAAAAAAATGACGAATAAGCTGTTAAGTTTATGGAATGAAAACAATGAAAACAATGAGAATGACGAAAATAACGAATAAATTTCGGGGGTGAATGATTTGGCAAAAGTCAGAATATATGAATTAGCTAAAGAGTTAGAAGTGTCAAGTAAAGAATTAATTAATGTACTATTTGAAGAGTTTAGTATAAAGGCCAAAAATCATATGAGTGTGATTGAGGAAGAGGATGCTGAATTAATAAAGGAACTTTATAGTGACGAAAATTCAGGACTTAAGGATAGTAAAAATGAAACAGTAGAACACTATGAAAACTTAGCTAATGAAGATGCTAATAAAGTTGTCATTAGAAAAAGAGGTAGAAAAGGTAGAGATGAATTAGGAAGTGGTAACAATGCTGTTGAACCAATCGATGACGAAGTTGTAGTAATCGATAGTACTATCACAGTTAAGGATTTAGCTGATACATTAAAAAGACCTTATGTTGAAGTAATAAAACAACTTATTTTTATAGGCGTTATGGCTGGAATGAATCAAGAAATAGATTTTGCCACAGCTGAAAAAGTGATAGAAAAATATGGTGCACTTGCAGTACTCAAAGATCCTGAAGAAGGAAAAATTGCTGAAGAAGAAGATATTGAAGAAAATGATGAAATAGATACAGATAAAAAACCAGCAGTTGTTACTGTTATGGGTCATGTTGATCACGGTAAGACTTCATTACTTGATTGTATTAGAAAATCTAAGGTTACAGAAACAGAAGCTGGTGGAATAACGCAACATATAGGTGCATACACTGTTAATATTAATGGTGAAAAAATAACATTTTTAGATACACCAGGTCATGAAGCTTTTACAGCAATGAGAGCTCGTGGTGCTCAAATAACAGATATAGTTATTCTAGTAGTTGCGGCTGATGATGGTATTATGCCACAAACGGTTGAAGCTATAAATCATTGTAAGGCTGCTAGTGTTCCAATAATAGTTGCAATAAACAAGATAGATAGACCCGGAGCTAATGTAGATAAAGTTAAGCAAGAACTAACAGAACATGGTCTTGTAGCAGAGGATTGGGGTGGAGATACAATTTGTGTTCCAGTATCAGCTCATACTAAGGAAGGTATTGATACTTTACTTGAAATGGTATTAATTACTGCAGAAATGCTAGAGCTTAAAGCTAATCCTAAAAGAAGTGCAAAAGGAACCGTAATAGAAGGAAAACTTGATAAAGGTCGTGGACCACTTGCAACTTTACTTGTACAAAATGGTACACTTCACACTGGTGATTCTATAATAGTTGGATCAACTTACGGAAGAATAAGAGCAATGTTTGATGATAAGGGTAAAAAAATAAAGACAGCAGGCCCATCTATACCGGTAGAAATACTTGGATTATCGGATGTACCATCAGCTGGTGATAGATTTAATGTAATTAAAGATGAAAAAACTGCAAGAAATATGGCTGAAACTAGAAAAACAAATTTAAGAGAAGAACATTTTCAAGCTAGTAATAGAGTTTCAATGGAAAACTTATATAGTCAAATACAAGAAGGATCTGTTAAAGAACTTGGTGTAATTGTTAAAGCTGACGTTCAAGGGTCTGTAGAGGCTGTAACACAATCGCTTGAAAAATTATCTACTGATAATGTTAAAGTAAGAGTTATACATTCTGGAGTTGGAGCTATAACAGAAACTGATGTTGTACTCGCTGCGGCATCAAATGCAATAATTATAGGGTTTAATGTAAGACCAGATAATAATGCTGCAATAGTTGGAGAAAAAGAAAAAGTAGAAATCAAAACATACAGAATAATTTATGATGCACTTGATGATATAAAATTAGCAATGCTTGGAATGCTCGATCCTGTATATAAAGAAGTTGTTTTGGGTAGAGTTGAAATAAGACAAATATATAAAGTTTCAAATGTAGGAACAATAGCAGGGTCTTACGTATTGACTGGTAAAATTACTAGAAATAGTAGCGTGAGAGTTCTTAGAAATGGAATAGTTATAACTGAATCAACTTTAGCCTCTTTAAAGAGATTTAAAGATGATGCAAAAGAGGTTGCTGCAGGATTTGAATGTGGATTAAGTATAGAAAAATTCAATGACCTCAAAGAGGGAGACATCATTGAAGCATTCATAATGGAAGAAATAAAACCAAAACTAGTATAAGATAAGGAGTAGTGGGTTGTATGGTTAGTTATAGAAATGGTAGAATAAATGAAGAAATTAAAAAAGATGTAAGCAATACAATTCAAAACAAAATAAAAGATCCAAGATTAAGTGCTATGGTTAGTGTAACAAAAGTAGATACAACAAAAGACTTAAGTTATACAAAAATCTACGTTAGTATATTTGGAAGTGAAATTGAAAAGAAAGAAACAATTCAAGCACTTAAAAGTTCAACGGGTCTTATAAGAAAAGAAATAGGAATGCATGTTAAGTTAAGACATGTTCCTCAGGTTATTATAGAGTTAGATGAAACCATAGAACGCGCAATACATTTAGAGAATATTTTCCATCAAATAAAAGCAAAAGATAAGAATGAACATGGAAAACAGATTGAAAATGAAACAGGGAATGAAGATGTAAAAACTGAAGATGGAAATGAAGACTAATGAAATTAACGATGTCATTAGCAAAATAAAAACATTTAATAAAATTGCTATAACTTTTCATACTTCACCTGATGGAGATTCAATAGGTAGTGCTTTGGCATTACTTATTGGTCTGAGAAAATTAAGTAAGAAAGTATATATAATATCAAAAGAAAAGATTCCACAAACTTTTGAATTCTTGCCATGTTCTGTTGAAATTAATGGAGAGATAAGCTTACCATTAAAGGATACAGAGTGTGTAATAGTATTAGATTGTGGTGATTTTAAAAGAATTAATGCAAATCTATTGGTGAAAAATAGATTTGCATTAATTAATATAGACCATCATATATCTAATGACTTATATGGAGATTTAAATTTTATCAACACAAAATCTTCTGCAGTTGGAGAAATTGTATATCAAATGCTTAGACTACTTGATGTAAAATTAGACAAAGAAATAAGTTCATGTTTGTATACCGCTGTGCTTACAGATACAGGTTGTTTTAGACATTCAAATACCACAGCAGTAACTCATGATATTGCAAGTGAACTTATCAATACCGGCATAAATTTTAGCGATATTCACAGGAAAATTTATGAAAATAACAAAACAAATAAAATAAAGCTTTGTGGAGAAGTTATTAGTAAGCTTACAGTTGAACTTGATGGCAAAGTTTGTGTAATGCATATAACAAAAGACATGATAAAAAAATATGAGCTGGTATACATAGACACATCAGATATTATTGATTTTGCTACTTCAATAGATATAGTTGAGGTTGCAATCCTTATTAAAGATGTTGAAAATGGTGTTAAAGTAAGTTTAAGATCTAAATCAGTTGTGGATGTTAGCAAAATTGCAGAATGGTTTAGTGGGGGCGGTCATATTAGAGCTTCAGGTTTTTATTACGAGGCAAGTTTTGATGATACTAAAGGTAAATTGATGGAAATTTTAGAAAAAGAGTTGATAAAATGAATGGTATATTAAATGTATTTAAACCTACAGGAATTACTTCTTTTGATGTAGTGCGTTTAATAAGAAAAATCAGTAATGTAAAAAAAGTAGGCCACGCTGGCACTCTAGACCCTGAAGCTAGCGGGGTCTTACCCGTTTGTATAGGAAAAGCAACAAAGGCTATAGACTATATAATGGGAGACTTTAAAATTTATGAAACTGAATTAAAATTGGGCGTTATTACAGATACTTATGATAGAGAAGGAAAAATTCTAAAAGAAAGTGAAGTTAATTCAAGTATAGATGAAATTACTGCAGCTATTAATTCGTTTATTGGAGAAATAAAGCAAGTTCCACCTATGTACTCCGCTCTGAAGGTTAATGGAAAAAAACTTTATGAGTTAGCGAGGGCTGGAATAGAAATAGAGAGGCAGCCAAGACCTATAACAATTTATGACATAAATATTACTGATATTAAATTACCATATATAAACTTTAGAGTAAAGTGCTCTAAAGGTACGTACATTAGAAGTTTATGTTATGATATTGGTGAAAAATTACAATGTGGTGGAATGATGTGGAATCTACAAAGAACAGCTACAGGTCAATTTCATATTGAGAATGCTATAAATGTTAATGAGTTAAATGAAGAGAATATAAATCAATATATTATGCCCATAGAAACTATTTTTAGTGCAAATGCTAAAATTACCATTGATGATAGATTTGTTAAGTTTTTATTAAATGGTGTCATTGTAAAAGATAAGGCACTAACTTGTGAATTTGAATCAGGCATTATGTATAGCATATATAATAATAATAATGATTTTATTGGAATTGCTGATAAAAGTGATGATGGTGTTAGGTTAATAAAATCATTTATATAGGAGTATATTAAAATGTTAATTATAGAAGATAATTTTAAGACTAAGTTAAAATATCAAACGTTTATTGCACTTGGAAGTTTTGATGGACTACATTTAGGTCATATGCACCTTATAAATAAAACAGTAGAATTGTCAAAAGCGAATAATGCTAAAAGTATGATATGCACTTTTAAAAATCATCCATTGTCGGTCATTAATAAAGAAATTTGTCCAAAGCTTATAATGGATAACGATACTAAGATAAAATTACTGGAAAACACAGGTATAGATATAGTTAATTTAGCTAATTTTGATAAAGATTTTATGAAGATAACCCCTGAAGAATTTATAAGAAATATGGTTAAATGTTATAATGCCAAGGGAATAATTGTTGGTTTTAATTATAGGTTTGGTTATAAAAATTTAGGGGATGTAGAAATGCTTAAGACATATAGTACAATACTTGGATATAAACTATATGTTTGTGATGCAATTAGTGTCAATGATGAAATTGTAAGCAGCTCAAGAATTCGTCATCTAATTGCTGAGGGTAATATTGTTAAAGCAAATGAACTTTTAGGACGTCCACACACTATTATTGGAAAAGTGATTACAGGTAAACAACTAGGTAGAACTATTGGTTTTCCAACTGTAAATTTAAATTATAATAAGGAATATATTCTTCCAAAGGGAGGAGTGTACTATACTATAATTGAGTATGATAATTACCTTTATAAAGCTATAACTAACATAGGGTATAATCCTACAGTAGAAGGTAATAAATTATCAGTAGAAACGCATATTTTGGATTTTAACAAGCAAATTTATGGTGAGGTAGTTAAAATAAACTTTATAAACAGAATAAGAGATGAAGTTAAATTTAATACTATAGATGAATTAAAACAGCAACTTGAAAAAGATAGTGAGTATGCTTATAATCAAAAAATAGAATAATAAGTGTAAAGATGTAAAAATCAATTTACAATTTAATCTTAGTTTGTTATAATTGATTTGAACCTTATGCTAAGTTAGCCGATTCACCAACGGTGTACTTGGAATATGGGGATTTTATTCGGAGGTGTTGTAAAATGACAAAGACTACAAAACAAGAAATAATGGTAAAACATGCAAGACATGAAGGAGATACCGGTTCTCCAGAAGTACAAATTGCACTTTTAACTGAAAGAATTACAGAGTTAAATGAGCATTTAAAAGTTCATAAAAAAGATAACCATTCAAGAAGAGGTCTATTAATGATGGTTGGTCAAAGAAAAGGTATGTTAGGTTACTTAAAGAACAAAGATATTGAAAGATATCGTGCAATTCTAGCAGAACTCGGACTAAGAAAATAATTCGGAGCGGCTTAGCCGCTCTATTATTTTAGGTTAGGGCAAAATATATACGATTAGCTACTAATATTCATATGAACATTAGTAATTCAAACATTAGTAATTTAAATTGAGGGGAGGCAAATATATGATTCATACTATAGAAACTACAGTAGCAGGTAGAAAACTTAAAGTTGAATATGGTAAGGTTGGAATGTTATCAGACTGTGCAATTTTTATGAGTTATGGTGAAACAGTAGTTTTAGTTAATACAAATGCTTCAGAAAAACCTAGGGATGGTATAGATTTTTTTCCATTAAGTGTAGAATATGAAGAAAAACTTTATGCTGTTGGTAAAATTCCAGGTGGCTTTATAAAAAGAGAAGCAAGACCATCAGAAAGAGCAATTTTGACTGCAAGAGGTATAGATAGGCCTCTAAGACCATTATTTCCTAAAGGCTACAAAAATGATGTTCAAATTGTTTGTACAGTACTATCAGTTGAACAAGATAATTCACCTGAAATACTTGCTATGAATGGAGCGTCACTCGCATTATGTCTATCAAGCATACCTTTTACTGATGCTGTTGCTACAGTTTCAGTTGGTCTAGTTGATGATAAATTCATATTAAGCCCAACAGTAGAGGAGAGAAAGGCAAGCTCAATGAAACTTACTGTTTGTGCAACAAAAGATAATGTAACGATGATAGAGGCCAGTGGAGATGAAATTGCAGAAGATATTATGATAGATGCAATCGACTTTGCTTTTGAAGCATGTAAAAAAATAGTAGCATTTCAAGAAGAAGCTGTGGCTAAATTTGGCAAGAAAAAAAATATGCCTGAGTTTAAGAAAATAGATGAAACTCTTGAAAGTGAAGTTAGAAAATTCTCATTTGACATGGTGAAGACAGCAATGTACATAATGGATAAAGATGAGAGAAATGTAATGGTTGATCAAATAAAAGCAAAGATTAGCGCTGAATTTGATGAAAAGTATGCTGACAAAAAATCAGATATAGGTGAAATTTTTTATGGTATCCAAAAAGAGATAGTTAGAAATATGATGCTAAATGAAAATAGAAGGCCTGATGGAAGAGCTTTTGATGAAGTAAGACCAATAAGTTGTGAGGTAGGAATACTACCAAGAACTCATGGTACAAGTCTTTTTACAAGAGGACTTACTCAGGTTATGTCAGTTGCAACACTTGGAGCATTAAAGGAAGCACAGATATTAGATGGAATAAGTGATGAGGATACTAAAAGATATATGCATCATTATAATTTTCCAGCTTATAGCGTAGGAGAAACTAAACCAATGCGTGGACCTGGAAGAAGAGAAATTGGACATGGTGCCTTAGCAGAAAAAGCAGTAGAACCACTTTTACCATCTGTAGAAGATTTTCCATATGCAATTCGTGTGGTATCAGAAGTATTAAGTTCTAATGGTTCAACATCTCAAGCAAGTGTGAGTGCAAGTATTTTGGCACTATTAGATGCTGGAGTTCCAATTAAGAGACCTGCAGCAGGAATTGCAATGGGACTAATTACAAATGATGATTTATCTAAAGAAAAAATTATAACTGATATTCAAGGTATAGAAGATTTCTTTGGAGATATGGATTTTAAAGTAGCTGGAACTGTTAATGGTATTACAGCTATACAAGTTGATACAAAACTTCATGGGTTATCTAATTATTGCATTAAAACTGCAATTATAAACGCAAAAAAAGCTAGACTTCATATAATTGGAAAAATGAATGAATGTATAGCAGCTCCAAGAACTGAAATGTCAAAATATGCTCCTAGAATGTATGTATTAAATGTTGCACCTGACAAGATTAGGGATGTAATAGGTAAAGGTGGAGCAACTATAAAGAAAATAATAGCAGAAACTGGTGTTAAAATAGATACTAGTGATGATGGAAAAATTGTAATTATGTCTAACGATAGCGTGAGTGCAAATAAAGCAGTCAAAATAGTTGAACAGTTAACTAAATCCGTTAAAGTTGGAGAAATATATTTAGGAAAAGTAACAAAAATCGCTGCTTTTGGAGCATTTGTTGAAATTTTACCTAATAAAGAAGGTTTAGTGCATATTTCTAAACTTGATTTTGAAAGAGTTAACAAAGTAGAAGATATTGTATCTGTTGGCGATGAAATATTAGTAAAAGTAATGGAAATAGACAATCAAGGAAGAGTAAATCTTTCGAGAAAAGACGCTATGAAAGATAGTGAAAATGAAAAAAAAGAGAACGAAAAAAAATTGAATGAATAATAATAGAGGGGCTTAGGTGCCTTTTTATTTTTTTTAAATAAAAAAATGCTAATATGCACATAGTAAATATAAAATCTCATTAAGGAGAGGCGCATATGTATAAGTTAATTAAGTTAGACAATGGTTTAAGAATTGCAGTTGAAGATATTGAATATGTGAATTCTGTAAGTGTAGGTCTTTGGGTGGAAAATGGGTCTAGAAATGAAAATGAAGTTAACAGTGGTATATCACATTTCATAGAGCATATGCTTTTTA
Organism: uncultured Clostridium sp.; assembly: GCF_937920395.1. GTDB lineage: Bacteria > Bacillota > Clostridia > Clostridiales > Clostridiaceae > Clostridium_AD. Next base: position 81,004 of record NZ_CALEVF010000038.1, read on the forward strand.
AAGGAACGAAGGATAGGACTGCAAAACAAATTGCTGAAGCTATTGAGGATGTTGGTGGTCAGATAAATGCGTTTACGAGCAGAGAAGCTACTTGCTTTTATATAAAGGCATTAGACACTCACTTGGATTTATCACTTGATATTATTTCAGATATGTTATTTAACAGCACTTTTTGTGATGAGGATATAGAAAAGGAAAAAGGTGTAATTGTTGAGGAAATAAATATGAGCGAGGATTCACCAGAAGATGTTTTAGCTGATCTGCACACAAAAGCTATTTGGGAATCAGATTCTATTTCGCTACCAATTTTAGGTACAATGGATACTGTAAATTCATTTAATAGACAAATGATAGTAGATTATATAGATTCATATTATATACCAGAAAATTCTGTTATATCTATTTCAGGTAAATTTGATATGCAAAATATAGAGAAGCTTGTTCAAAAATATTTTGGTAAGTGGCGTTGTAAGAATAAACAGATTACTAAATATAGCAGCCCTAAAATATTTAATAATCATTACTTTAGAAAAAAAGAAATTGAACAGCTTCATATAAGTTTAGGGATTCCAGGGGTAGGCCTTGGGGACGATGATATTTACACACTAATATTGTTAAGCAATATACTTGGTGGTGGAGCGTCTTCATTATTATTCCAAAAGGTACGTGAAGAATTGGGTGTATGTTATTCTGTTTATTGTTATATATCAGCATTTAAAAATACAGGAGTTGTAAGCATTTATGCTGGACTTAATCCTAAATATGCACTAGTTGCTATTGATGTAATAAAAGAAGAAGTTAGTAAATTTGCGAAACTAGGGATAACCAACGAAAAATTAAATAAAGCGAAGGAACAATTAAAGGGTAGTTATATTTTAGGTCTTGAAAGCACAAGTAGTAGAATGTTTAGCAATGGAAAATCTGCTTTGTTTATGGATAAAATAAATACGCCTGAAGAAATATTACAAAAGATAGATGAAATTGATATGATGAGAGTAAATGTTGTAATGGAAAAGACATTTAAAATTGGTATAATAAATTCGGCATACGTAGGAAGAAAAAATGAAATGCTCAAAAATATTTTTAATGGTAAGGTTATTTCCATGGATAAGTAAAGTTTCAATATAAATAGGAAAATCATGCATATCTCCTTAATATAATTCATAATATGTTATGAGAATTGTTAAGGAGATGTTTAGATGGAAGATAATATAAAGTTGTATAGTGAAATGGAAAGATATGAAATCATAAATATTAATGATGGTGATAAATATAGTAATTTAGGTAGCAATGATGTGGTTATTGATGAGAATGGCCTATTAAAGTTTTTGATTATAAATGATGGCAACTCTAAATTTAGTTTTTTTCGCAATAACGATATTATTGAAGTACCATGGGAATATGTTAAAAAAATTGGATCTAGAACTATAATAATTGATGTTGATAATGAATTATTAAAAAAATCTCATATTTAATGACATTTCAGCTTAGAATAAGATGATTAACTTTGGAGGTCAGAGATGAAGATATTAGTTCAAAAGTTTGGAGGAACATCTGTTTCAACTAAGGAAAAGAGAAAACTTGTGGTAAGCAAAATAATAAATGCAAAAGCTAAGGGATATTTTCCAGTGGTAGTAGTATCTGCTATGGGTAGGAAAGGTGAACCTTATGCTACTGATACACTTTTGTCACAAATAGATGATGATTTTAAAGAATCAAATCCATTAGCAATAGATTTGCTAATGAGTTGTGGTGAAACTATAAGTACTGTAATAATGTGTAATGAATTAAACATTAATAAAATTGATGCCTTGCCTTTAACAGGGGGACAAGCAGGTATAATTACAGACAGTAATTATACAAATGCTGCGATACTTAATGTAGATACTAAAAGGATATTAAGTATTCTGAAAAATGGAAAGGTTCCTGTAATTGCTGGATTTCAAGGTATGGATGACAAAGGGTATATTACGACCATTGGTAGAGGTGGGAGTGATGTAACGGCTGCACTACTTGGTTCAGCACTTAATGCAGTAGAAGTGCAAATATACACTGATGTAGATGGAATTATGACGGCAGATCCAAGGATAGTTTCTGATGCAACGTTGATAAAAAAAATAAGTTATGATGAAATATTTCAATTCGCAGATCAAGGAGCAAAGGTTATACACCCAAGAGCAGTTGAGATATGTAGAAAAAATAATATACCGCTTGTAATTAAAAACACTATGAATGAATGCCCAGGAACAGTAATTTCAAATTTTGAAAGTGAAGTTGATAATATAATTACAGGAATTACATATATGAGTAATAGAGTTCAAATAAAAGTAACTAAAAATTTAGCTTGTAGATATGATGATCTTTTTGATATTTTAGCTGAAAACTTTATAAGTATAGATCTTATAAATGTTTTTCCTAAAGAAAAAATATTCACTATTGATGAAAAAGATTTTAATAAATTTATTGATTTAATAAAAGAACTTAATATATCTTATTCATTTGTTAAGGATTGTAGTAAACTTGCAATTATTGGCTCTAAAATGAAGGGAATACCTGGCGTTATGGCAAGAATACTTAAGGCATTAACAAAACAAAAAATTGAAGTATTACAAACAGCAGATTCTCATATGACAATATGGTGCCTTGTTGAGACAAAGGATGCTCAAAAAGCTATTATATCACTGCACAAAGAATTTAAATTAGGTTAAATGTATATAGTTTCTCTTAATGCACAAAATAAGGTGGATTAGGAGGAATGTAAATGTTAAAAACTCAAAATAATACTGAAGACAAGGATAATGATCAGGTAGAAAACATTAAAGAACTTGGAACAACTAATGTTGCAACTCAAGATGATAGAATTCAAGTTTTACCAATAATTGGTCAAATAGAAGGACATATGATGTTATCCCCCCAAACAAAGGCTACTAAGTATGAACATGTTATTCCAGAGCTCATTGCTATGGAGAGGGATGAAAAAGTAAAAGGTATCCTTATAGTCCTAAATACTGTAGGAGGAGATGTGGAAGCGGGGCTTGCAATAGCGGAGATGATTCGCAGTGTAAGTAAGCCTACGGTATCACTTGTAGTCGGTGGAGGGCATTCAATAGGTATACCACTAGCAACAGCTGCCGAGTATTCATTTATTTCTCCATCTGCGACTATGATAATTCATCCTATACGAATGAATGGTTTAATAATAGGAGTACCTCAAACATTTGAGTATTTTAATAAAATGCAAGAGAGAATCACAGAATTTATTATTAGAACCTCAAAAATTGATAAGGAAACAGTAAACAGATTAATGCTTCAAACTGATGAACTTCTAAATGATATGGGTACTATACTCATTGGAAAACAAGCAGTAGATAATGGATTAATAGATGAAGTTGGGGGAATAAGTGAGGCTTTAACAAAATTAAATGAAATGATAGATAAAGTGTAAAAATAGATATAAATAGGTCTAATTGACCTATTTATATCTATTTTATTGAGTATTGACTATAACTTATAGAATCTAATGGTAATTTATCTAGAATTAGTTTAGAATACATTTATAAATCTATTTAAAGTTAAAGGGGATTTATAATGTTTGTAGAAATTATAAGAATAGAACTAATAAAAATTGAGGTGATACTTTGACCAGAAAAAAGACTAGATCTAAAGGTTCTAAGATTGTAGAATCTGATAGCGAAATCTTTGGAATTATATTGATAACGATAGGTATATTAATGTTATTAAGCATATTTTCAACTATATTTTCAAATTCTAATTCAATATCGGGAATGATTGGTAATTTTATTAATCATCTACTTTTTGCGACTTTAGGGTTAGGAGCATATCTTTCTCCGTTCTTAATATTATTTATAGGCTTTTGTGATATTGTTAAGAAAGGTAAGATAAATTTTAGTAAAAAGTTTTATGGAATAATACTTACTATAATTAATACATTGTTATTTATACAAATCTTAACGTTAGATAAGTACTATACTAAAGGAAATTTTTTGCTTGGAATAAATAAAATATATAATTCACCAAATGATTTACATGGTGGGATTATTAGTTATTCGATTGATGTACCGATGTACACATTATTTGGAGCTGTTGGAAGTTGCATAATTTTTATTGCAATTTATGTTATCTGTTTAATTATAATATTAAATGTATCACTAAATGATATATTTGTTTATTTTAAGGATAAACTTATAACTAGAAAGGTCGCAAGCAAAGATAATAGTAAGGAATTATATATAGAGAATAGCGATAGTCAAGAAGAATTAGCAGTTTCAAGTGAAGGTAAAAATAAATTTATTAAAGATATTAGCAATAAAATTAAAATAATTGATTTTATAAAGTCAAATGATATTGATAATGAAGGGCAAACACCAAATCAAGATGAAAAATTTAATAGTAATAATACAAGAGGAACAAAAGTAAAGCATATAGATAATTCTATAAAGCAGGAGCTAGAACAAGAAATTCAATTAAATAGTGTACAAACAAAGCCAGATTATAAATATGAATATCCTACTTTAGAGTTATTAAATGAAAATATTACTTCTAAAATGAATAAAAATGATAAAAAAGAATTACTTAATAATGCAAATAAATTGCAAGAAACTTTAAGTAGCTTTGGAGTGGAAGCTAAAGTTATCCAAGTTACAAAAGGACCTTCGGTAACAAGGTTCGAGCTTCAGCCAAATGCTGGCGTTAAAGTTAGCAAAATTGTGAACTTGGCTGATGATATAGCATTGAATTTAGCTTCATCTGGGGTAAGAATTGAAGCACCAATACCAGGTAAGGCAGCGGTAGGTATTGAGGTGCCCAATAAAGAGCTAAGCGCAGTATACTTGAGAGAAGTAATAGAGTCTAATGAATTTTTAGCGACAAACAAAAACTTATCTTTTAGTTTAGGAAAAGATATAGGAGGCAATTGTGTTGTTTCGGATTTAACAAAAATGCCACATTTATTAGTAGCAGGGGCTACAGGCTCGGGGAAAAGTGTTTGCATAAATTCATTAATAATAAGTTTACTTTATAAATATTCACCAGAAGAAGTTAAGTTATTATTAATTGACCCAAAGGTTGTTGAATTAAATATTTATAATGGAATACCTCATTTATTAATTCCAGTTGTAACAGATCCCAAAAAATCTGCAGGTGCTTTAAATTGGGCTGTAAATGAAATGTCCAGAAGATACAAGAGTTTTGCTGAAAATAATGTTCGAAGTATTGAAGGGTACAATGAATTGGTTAATAAAGGCATTATTGAAAATAAATTACCATGGATTGTTATTATAATTGATGAGTTAGCAGATTTAATGACGGTTTGTGCAAATGATGTAGAGGAGTATATTGGTAGACTCGCACAGATGGCAAGAGCAGCAGGAATGCATCTAGTAATTGCTACGCAAAGGCCATCAGTAGATGTTATTACAGGTGTAATAAAGGCCAATATTCCTTCAAGAATATCATTTGCAGTTTCAAGTCAAATAGATTCAAGAACAATACTTGATTCCGCTGGTGCAGAAAAATTGCTTGGTAAAGGAGATATGTTGTTTTATCCATCAGGAGAGGCTAAGCCAATCAGAATACAAGGAGCATTTGTATCGGAAGAAGAAGTTGAGCGAGTTGTTAATTTTATAAAAGATCAAAAGACTCAAGTGAATTATGAAAAAGAAATAATTGATGAGATAGAAAGTAGTTCGGTAAATAAAGACGATGATGATGGGGCTGACGAATTATTAAATGAAGCAATTAGAATAGTAGTTGAAAATGGTCAAGCCTCCACTTCCTTATTGCAACGTAAGCTAAAAATAGGTTATAATAGAGCAGCAAGAATTATAGAACAAATGGAGGAACGTAGGATTATATCAGGTAGAAATGGAAGCAAACCTAGAGAAATATTAATAAGTAATACTGAAATTAAGAATTAATTGAATGATTTTTTGCAAGAATAATTGTAAATACCCTTGTTTAATTTGTAAATCACATTTACAATAATTTATGTAAGCAAATATAGAAGGACAATAGTTATTATTTGTTTTCATAACCAAACGAGGATAATAAAGGTTAATAATTGGGATTTACCCGCAGAGACAAACAAGGAGGCTGACTAGTGGAAAAATTGAAAGTTGGAGTTATAAATTTAGGTTGCGATAAAAATAGAATTGATAGTGAGATTATAATAGGTAGTTTAAGTGAGAGATATAATATGACAAATGATCCTAAACTGGCAGATATAATTTTAGTAAATACATGTGGATTCATAGAATCTTCAAAGCAAGAGTCAATAGATACTATTTTAGAAATGTCTAAATACAAGGAAGAGTATAAATGTACGGTATTAATTGCTACTGGGTGCTTAACTCAACGTTATGGCTCAGAACTGCTTGAACTTATGCCTGAACTTGATATTATGCTTGGCGTCAACGATTATGATAAGTTATTAAGTAGTATTGAAGATGTACTTTTAAAAAAAATCAAAGTACAATATTGTAGCTATAGTGATGAAAACATCAATGAAGGGCAAAGAGTATTAACTACAGAAACTTATTCTGCTTATGTTAGAATTTCTGAAGGGTGTGACAATGCTTGTACATATTGTGCAATACCCAATATTAGAGGAAAATATAGAAGCAGAAAGATGGAAAACATAGTACAAGAAGTCAAGGAATTAAGTGAACATGGATGTAAAGAAATCATCTTGGTAGCTCAAGATACCACTAGATATGGAGTTGACTTGTATGGTGAGAAGAACTTACATACACTTATAAGCAGAATCTCTGAAATAAGTAAAATTGAATGGATTAGAGTACTTTATTGTTACGCAGAAGAAATTACAGATGAAATAATCAATGAAATTGCTTCAAATGATAAAGTTTGTAAATATGTAGATATACCAATCCAACATATAAGTGATGATATTCTTAAATTAATGAAAAGAAAAGGCCGAAAAAGCATTATAACAGAAAATATAAATAAAATGCGAGCAAGTATCGAGGGATTAATACTTAGAACTACATTAATTGTAGGATTTCCAGGAGAAACTGAGGGAAATTTCGATGAGTTAAAACAATTCATTAAAGAAACTAAGTTTGATAAACTAGGAGTGTTTCAGTACTCTATGGAAGAGGGAACTGAAGCTTGCGTAATGAAAGATCAAGTTCCAGAGGAAATAAAAGCTAAACGTGAAGAAGAATTAATGATTATACAACAAGACATATCGAAAAAAATAAATACTAAAAAAATAGGTAGAATTTATAAGGTTTTAGTAGAAGGTTTTGATGGTGAAACTTATTACGGTAGAAATTATGAAATGGCACCAGAAGTAGATGGTACTATTTTCTTCGAATCTAATAAAGTTTGCAATAAGGGAGAATTTGTTAAGGTAAGGGTTACTAAAGCTTTAGAATATGATTTAATAGGAGTTGTGTGCTGTGAATCTTGCAAATAAACTTACAATGATACGAATATTTTTAGTACCTATATTTTTACTGTTTATTGCAGCAAAAGGTATACCTTATGGAAGGGAATTAGCTACAGTTATTTTTATAGTGGCATCTCTTACTGATAAATTGGATGGATATATAGCAAGGAGCAGAAACCAAATAACTACTTTTGGTAAATTTATGGATCCACTAGCTGATAAATTATTAGTTACTGCTGCACTTGTATCATTAGTAGAACTTCAAATAGTATACGCTTGGGTAGCTATGATTATAATTGCTAGAGAATTTGCAGTTACAGGTCTAAGAACAATAGCGGCTGCTGATGGGAAAGTAATTGCAGCTAGTAAATGGGGAAAACTAAAAACTGTTATCCAAATAGTAGCTATAATTACTGCATTGATAAATTTATCATATGGAAATAGAACTATTAATATGTTGGTTAATGTAAAAGAAACCTTGAACATATTAACTAATGTTTTCATGGGTGTTGCTGTGATTATCACAATAATATCAGGAATTGACTATTTTGTAAAAAATAAAGGTACAATTAAAATTGATAAATGATTAAATTATTAAATATTGTTAATAATAAAAATATAAACTTACTATAGTGTGGTAATATTGGAAATATTATATTGCGTCTTGACCATGTAAAATAAATAGTGTATACTTAAAACAGAACAAACGTTCGTTAATAAAGGATGGTGAGCCCAAAGGGGAAATTTATGAATAATGAAAAATTAAAAGCATTAGAGATTGCTATGGGTCAAATAGAAAAACAATTTGGAAAAGGTTCAGTAATGAAACTTGGAGAAAATAGTAAATTAAATATAGAGGCTATTTCTACTGGCTGTTTAGGACTTGATATAGGGCTTGGTATAGGTGGAGTACCTAGAGGAAGAATGATTGAAGTTTTTGGACCAGAGTCTTCAGGTAAAACTACAGTTGCACTTCATATAGTTGCAGAAGCTCAAAAAAATGGTGGTACAGCTGCGTTTATAGATGCAGAGAATGCTTTAGACCCTGAATATGCAAAGGCTCTAGGAATAGATATAGAAAATTTAATAGTATCTCAACCAGACACTGGTGAACAAGCTTTAGAGATTACAGAGGCACTAGTTCGCTCAGGAGCTATTGATGTTATTGTTGTAGATTCAGTAGCAGCATTAGTACCTAAAGCTGAAATTGAAGGCGAAATGGGAGATTCTCATGTAGGACTACAAGCGAGACTTATGTCTCAAGCTTTAAGAAAACTTGCAGGATCTATAAATAAATCTCAATGTGTTCTTGTATTTATAAATCAATTAAGAGAAAAAATTGGAGTTATGTTTGGTAATCCAGAGACTACACCAGGTGGAAAAGCATTGAAATTTTATGCATCTGTTAGATTAGATATTAGAAAAATTGATACAATTAAACAGGGCGATGAATTCATGGGTAATAGAACAAGAATAAAAATAGTTAAAAATAAAGTAGCACCTCCATTTAAAAAAGTTGAATTTGATATTATGTATGGTCATGGCATATCTCGCGAGGGAGATGTTTTAGATATAGGTGTTACAGAAGAAATTGTACAAAAAAGTGGAGCTTGGTTCTCATATGGAGATATACGACTTGGACAGGGAAGAGAAAATTCAAAACAATATTTTAAAGAAAATCCCTTGGTTATGCTGGAAATAGAAAATAAAATAAGAAAAAAACATGATTTGCCATTGTCTAAGAATCCAGTGGTTTCTAAAAAAGAAGTTAGTAAAAAGGATGTTATTAAAAAGGAAGCCTAAAGCAAGTTTATACTTGCTTTTTTCTTTAATTAATTATTAACTATTTGGTTATGAATTTTATATAAATCCAACTTATAGGAGTGGGAGACTTTTGTTCTTGAAATGTAATTAGACCTATAAGTAATACATATAACTAAAGAAAATTGGTATAGTGCTAGACATATAACGATAAAATATATTAATTAATTCTTATAATCTTGACATTAATTGAAAAGTAATATAAAATAAATACAAATACTGGTTTGAGTATTTTAATTACTACCAACTAAATAAATATAGCACCTTTTCTACATTTCATATTTACTCTTAAATAGATTTGAAATAAGTAAGGGAGGTGTTGATAATCGATGGATGCTAAAAGTCAAACAATGCTCATAGTAGTTTGTGCTATTGTGATTGTTGTTTTAGTAGGTATTTTTGTTGTAATTTATACTAGAAAAAATATATCTCAAGCAAATATTGCAAAGTCTGAAAAAGAAGCTAAAAAAATTCTTGATGATAGTGCGAAAGATGCTGAAACAAGAAAAAAAGAAGCTATTTTAGAAGCTAAAGAAGAAGTTCACAGACTTAGAACTGATTTAGAAAAAGAATCAAGAGAAAGACGTA
>NZ_CALEVF010000039.1 GCF_937920395.1 uncultured Clostridium sp.
TGGGAAGTATACCAATAAAAGATAAAGATGCTAAAAATAGAGTAAAGTTAAATATATTAAAACTTTTGAATAATAAATATGGTATAGATGAAGAAGATTTTGTATCATCAGAATTAGAGGTAGTACCTGCAGGACGTGCTAGAAATTATGGTTTAGATAGTAGTATGGTTATGGCTTATGGACATGATGATAGAGTTTGTGCTTATACTTCATATGAAGCGCTAATGAATATGAATCAAACAGACAAAACATGTATAGTTTTGCTTGTTGATAAAGAAGAAGTTGGAAGTATTGGTGCAACTGGAATGCAATCTAAATTCTTTGAAAATACAGTAGCTGAAGTTGTTAATTTACTGGGGGAATATAGTGAGTTAAAAGTACGAAGGGCACTTGCAAATTCAAAAATGTTATCTTCAGATGTAACGGCTGCATATGATCCAACATTCCCATCGGTTATGGAAAAACGTAATTCTGCATATTTTGGAAAAGGTATAGTTTTAAATAAATATACTGGAGCTCGTGGGAAAAGTGGATGCAATGATGCAAATCCAGAGTTTATTGCTGAGCTTAGGGGTATTATGGAAAAGCATAATATAACATGGCAGACATCAGAACTTGGAAAAGTGGATCAAGGTGGTGGAGGTACTATAGCTTATATACTAGCAGAGTATGGTATGCAGGTTATAGATTCAGGAGTTGCTCTTCATAATATGCATGCACCATGGGAAATTGCAAGTAAAGCAGATATCTATGAAGCTTGCAGAGCTTATGAAGCATTTTTAATAGAAGCATAAAATAAGAAAGTATATATTATTAGAACTGCATTCACTTCGCTTAGTAATTCTAAGTTGATTTTATTAAAAAATACTAAAAAGTATAAACTCGCTAGCGCTCAAACATGTACTTTTCTTAACGTATTTTCCATAAAATCATCTAAGAATTACTAACGCTTGATCAAATGTAGTTTACGTAATATATACTTTCTTTGCCTTTCTAAATGAAAAAAGGAGATGTGAAAACATCTCCTTTTATGAGTCTAATGCATTTACAAAGATAGCTAGTTCTTCATGACTTAATGAAACTGAGCCAACAAGGCCATGACCTGTGTCAGATGTTGAAATTCCATGAAAATCTGAACCAGCAGTAACAAATTTGTTGTATTCTTTAGCTTTTACTTTTAGAAGCGATTTCTGTTTTTTTGTGTTTACCGGATAAATTGCTTCGATGCCATCGAAATCAAAGCCTAGCATTTCATCTATAGAAGTTTTTTTGATTAAAACTGGGTGTGCAAGTACAACCAATGCGTTAACTTTCTTTAATAAACTTATACCATCAGCAGTTGGAACTTTTTTAATGTGCACATATGCAGGACTATCATTTGAAAGAAAAGTGTCAAATATATATTTCCAATCATATTTGTATCCAGCATCTATAATTGCCTTAGCTATATGTGGCCTTGCTATTACACCTTTTGCTTGATCTAGAACCTTCTGGTAATCTAACTTTATATTGAAAAACGTATCTAGATTTTCCACTATTTTTCTACCTCTAAATACTCTAAAATCATCTATATTTTTTAAAAAATTTTGAAATTCTAAATTTTTATATTCATCGTCTTTAAAATATCCTAGAACGTGGATGCTTTCATTATTATGAACTGTAGATAATTCTATACCAGGTATTACCCTTATATTATTATTTATACCTTCTTTAATTCCTTCCTCGACATTTAAAGTAGTGTCATGATCGGTTATTGCAATAATATCTAAACCATTTAAAGAAGCTTCATGAATTAATTCCTTAGGACTCAGTTTTCCATCAGATGCATTTGTATGAAGATGGAAATCACCTCTGTTGTACATATAATCACCTCGAATGTATTGTTTAACATAGTACCATTTTACCTAATCTTTATGTATATGAAAAGGGGTTTATGATAAATAATAATTATTATTAGTTATATAAGATACAGTGTTTGTATTATTATAAAATATTATAGCCATTTTCAATATTTTAATACTAATGATTTTGTACAAATTATTTGATATAATAGGTAATTATAAGCGAATAGGAGAGAGGTTATGTTTTTGATGATAGATACATACAGAAATATAAAGGGTAGTGCTACTCTAAAGGGGTGGAAATCATAAATAACAATTTAACAGATGACAAAGTAAATCTTATTATGAAAAATAATATTTTTCGGTATAACTTAAGCAAAATCGAAAAATCAGAAATAAACAGGAAATACTGCAAACATAATATGAAACACTTTTTAGATGTGGCAAGACTTATGTATATAATTAGTTTGGAAAATAATTTTAATATACCGAAATACATAATTTATGCAACTGCACTTTTGCATGATATAGGTAGAGGGGAACAATATGAAAATGGTATTGCCCATAATATCGCGAGTGTGCTAATTGCTAAAAAAATATTAAAGCAATGTGAATATGGTGACAAAGAAATAGATGAGATTTTAGAAGCTATAGGAAACCATAGGAAAGATACTGAGAATTTTGAAAGTTTGAGTAATTTATTATATAAATGTGATAAACTTTCAAGGGATTGTGTCAATTGCGAGGCAAGTGTCGGCTGTAAATGGCCTTTAGATAAGAGAAATTTGAGGATGAATTATTAAAATCAAATAAATAGTAAATAATATTTTTCAGGGGGAAATTTATGATAATAGGAAACAAAGAGTTTGAACTAGGCAAAAGGACTTACATAATGGGGATTTTAAATGTTACGCCGGATTCATTTTCAGATGGGGGCAAATTTAATGATATCAGCTCAGCTATAGAGCGTGCTAAGGTAATGGTTGCAGAGGGAGTAGATATTATTGATATTGGTGGAGAATCGACTAGGCCAGGTCATGAAAATATTAGTTGCGATGAAGAAATTAAAAGAGTAATCCCTATTATAAGAGAATTAAAAAAGCAACTGGATATTCCTATTTCTGTGGACACATACAAGGGGAAAGTTGCAGAACTTGCAATAAAGGCTGGGGCAGACATGATAAATGATATATGGGGGTTTAAGAAGGACCCCTATATTGCAGTAGTTGCAGCTAAGTATAATGTGCCTTGCTGCTTGATGCATAATAGAGAAAATAGAATCTACGACAATTTAATGGAAGATATATTGAAGGATTTAGGCGAAAGTATAATTATTGCTTTAGATGCAGGTGTAAAGAGAGAAAATATTATTTTAGACCCAGGTATTGGTTTTGCAAAAAGTTATGAGGATAATTTAAAAACTATGAATAATCTAGAAGAGCTAAATAGATTAGGGTTTCCCGTGCTTCTTGGAACATCAAGAAAATCTATGCTAGGAATTGCACAAGGATTGGACACTAGTGAGAGGCTTGAGGGAACACTCGCAACTACAGCTATAGGGATAATGAAGGGCTGCAAATTTATAAGAGTGCATGATATAAAAGATAATAAAAGGGTTTGTGTTTTAACAGATGCGATATGTAAAAGTTAGATAAGAATTTGTTTGCGAGATAAATAAAGGGGATAATATTATGGACAAAATGTACATAAAAGATTTAGAAGTCTACGCTCATCATGGAGTTTTTCAAGAGGAAAAGGTGTTAGGACAACGGTTTTTAATTTCTATAGAGTTGTTTTTAAGTTTAAGAGAGGCAGGAATATCTGATGACATAACAAAAACTGTTCATTATGGAGAGCTTTGTCATAAAGTTGAAGAGGAATTTAAAAAAGAAAACTATGATTTAATAGAGAAAGCTACAGAGAAAGTAGCTGAATTCATACTATTAAATTATGAATTAGTTCAAAGAGTAAAGGTTAAGATAAAGAAACCTTGGGCTCCGATTGGACGTCCACTTCTTTATGCAGCGGTAGAAATAGACAGAAAATGGCATACTGCATATATTGGTGTAGGTGGAAATATGGGTGATAGGGAGAAAAATGTAAAAGATGCTTTAGAGTTTATAAACAATTCTTGTTATACACAAATAACAAAAACATCTAAATTTTATAATACGAGAGCTGTGGGATATGTAGATCAAGAAGACTTCTTAAATTGTGCTATTGAAGTGAAAACACTTTTAACTCCACTTGAGCTTATAAGATTTTTGTTATCTATTGAAAAGAAACTAAAAAGAGAAAGAGTTATAAGATGGGGTCCTAGAACAGTTGATCTAGATGTGTTATTATTTGATGATGTAATTAGTTCAACAGAAGAAATAATATTGCCTCATCCAAGAATGCATGAGAGAATGTTTGTAATAGAGCCAATGTGTGATATAGCACCATATGTTATGCATCCAGTTTTGAATAGAACTATGATTCAAATTAAAGAGGAAATAAAAGCCTAGTAGTCTTTTATTTCCTCTTTAAAATTATTTTTAATACTTATTCAAATTAAATTATTTAAATTCACTAAGAAGTTTATAGGTAAGCTTTAGTTTGTTTAGGAGTGTTTCATTTAAATCTAGAGTCTCAAGCTGAATACCAGAAGGTAGAAGCCTATTTCTACAGCCCATAAAAGTACCTCCAATAAATGTAGCACTATAATGCCACTGAAAATTAATAGTAGCAAGTAGTGACAAGGTACCAGAAGAAAGAGCCGGTACAATGTATGGTTTAAAACCTGTAGAGTGCACTTGAGCGGTGGCGGTTTTAGTACTATGGGTTAATGCGTCAGAAAGCAATTCATTGTAGTGTGTGATGCTATCAGCGATGATAAGACCCTCTCCATGTGGTCCAAAAGCTCTGCCTTCATGAATATAGTGCTTTGTGGAATCTTGCTGTGAAGCATAGTAGCAAGCTCTTGCATTCATGACACCAAGGCCATAACCTCTAATTTGTTCAGGTGCCAAACCATTATAGTCAACATTTCCATAATTATCTTTATTGCTTTCTACAAATGCTTTTTTGCAAAGCAAATCTACGGGATCAGATACTACAGCAAATATACCCTTAAAGTTATTATTACGCGCAAGTGTAGCGAAGTGTCCAATGATTTTAGCGTTACCTTCAAACTGTGCAAGGATAACATCATTAACTTCCTTTTGTACCGCATAATTACCAACGGAGACACAAAATACAAACATATCGCAGTCAAAGATCTCACTCTCTTTTAAAGAGATTACTTTAATAGAACTTTCTTTCATATCAGGTGAGAGAATTTGGTTAAGTTCATAATTGTAACGTTTAATGCGATTTTGATCACTATCATAAAGTCCTAAACTACAAATGTTTTTGACACCTAAAAGCCGTAAACCTGTAAGCAAGGTGCCACCAACATCGCCTAGACCAATCACATTTATTCTCTATTTTTTAGGAGGGTTATATGTTAATACATCTTGCCAACTGGGATATTTTGTGTTAAGAGAAGTAACACGATTATCGTTAATAGCAAGTTTTAGCCAGTGTGGCACGTTAATAATAGAAGTTGTAGGTTTTACAAGTAAATCAAGATTTTCATCTTTTAAAAATAAAAAATTCTCATGTGAGACAGAAAAACTTCGCCTAGAATATTCAGGGTTAAGTTTGTTAAGAGCAAAAATCATTCCCTTATATTTTTCTGCTTCACGCTGGGTTGTAGAATTTAAATTGTAATATTTGACCTTAGATATTAATAACTTTTCTCTTAAAATATAATAAAACATGTAAATTACCTCTTTTTGATTAGTAGAAAAATTTAACAGCTAATTACTTAGTCATATATCATCATTATAAACTCTTTAAGTAGTACATACAATTTTTATAAAGGAGCAAATACTTTATTTAGGTATAAGGTATTTGCATAGACCATAAAGGTTATAAGCTTTGAACATTTTACTTGTATCAATGTAATCCATATTGTAATCACCATCCCAAGGATATATGGAAATATACCTTTCGTTATAGATATTTAATACGTATTTATTTTTACTAAAGGTTAAAAATATTTTATACAATGGTTTAGCTGGTAAGTTTGTCGGTTTATTTATGAAGCTAGCATTAGTTAATGAATTAAAGAAATTGATGAATGTTTTTAATTCATCTTTTGAAAAATCTTTTTTCTTATAAAAATTCATATATAGAGCATAAAGTTCCTTAGGTGGTTCTAGAGATAAGTCTTTCATTAATAACTTAGTATAATAATAATTACTTGGTTTATTTTTGGTGAAAATATTTTTATTAAAATTATATTTACATCCGAAGAGGGTTAAGGAAAAGGAAATACACACTATTAATAAAATACATTTCTTTATATTAAATTTCAAATAATCACATCCTTCAATTATATCCAATAAATACATTGCTTAATTATCTTTATTAAAGACATTATGAAAACACATTGTTTATAGCCTTATAAATAAAATATGTTGGATAATTATGTTTTAGTACACAAAATGGATACATAAGCATATCCTAGAATATGATTTAAAAATTACCCTAAAATCAAATAAAAAAGTAGAGGGGGATATCACTTTGAAATATGGCATTGATATTGGGCATAATTGCCCACCATCAGATATGGGGTATGTTGGTATAAGAAAAGAAGATGATTTAAACAAAGAGGTTGGCATTAAGGTAATGATAAAGCTTAAAGAACTTAATCATGAGGTGGTGTACTGCACTCCTAGTCCTGATTCTAGTCTAAGTAATTCACTTTACCTAAGAGTAAATAAGGCAAATGAAGAAAATGTAGATTTATATGTGTCTATTCATTTTAATGGAGGAAGTGGACACGGAGCAGAGGTATTTGCAATATCAGAGTCTGGGAAAAAAATAGCTAAAAGAGTTGTAGATGAGATTGCAGAACTAGGATATGTAAATAGGGGAGTAAAGGATGGAAGCTTTTTGTATTTATTAAAAAACACCCAAATGCCTGCAATACTTGTGGAAGCTGGATTCGTAGATTCTAAAGATGATATGGAAAGATATAATGCAGAAAACATAGCGAATGCTATTGTAAATGGAATAACTATGTTTTAGAAAGAAAGATTCTTATTTTAATGACTTAACATGATAACAATAAATATCAGAATAATTGTTCTTATTATAAGTATATTGAATATATTAAATTGAAAGAAGGCGATTAAATGTTTTTAACCAAAGCAACATTAAATTTGTTAAATGAACAAATATCTCATGAATTTAATAACCATACTATTTATAGGAACATACAAGCGTATTTTTCTAACTTAGATTTGGAGGGTTGGGCATCATTTTTTGGTGTTCAGGCAGAAGGTGAGTATGATCACTATAAACATATTATAAGTTATTTAGATGATAAGAATGCTCCTTATGAAATAAATGTATTACCTTATTCAGATTACCAATTCAAAGATATTAAAGAAATACTTGAAAAATATTATGCTACGGAGTTAATAACGACTAAGATGCTTTATGCAATTGTAGAACAAGCGAGAGCAGAAGATGATCAAGGTACAATAGGCTGGTTATATACTATGCCAGTATCTGAAGGTGGTTTATCATTGATACAAGAGCAGATTGAAGAGGAAGATTCGGCATTAAGCTTGCAATCAGAGTTTATGCAGGGTTTTGGTAAGAGTGATCAATTAAATCAACAGTGGATACGAATAGTAAATGAAAATTTGATCCATAGACTTTCAGAATAAAGATAAAATTAGTATATTTGTAGTAAAACTATAATATTAGATGAGGGATAGAAAGAGGTAAGGATATGAAACACATGATAAAGGTGTCTATTCTTCTTTCTATCTTTTATTTATTGTTTTCTATTAATTTTCAAATTTTATTAAATAAGAATATAAAGGAGCTGAACATATGATTTACAATATACTGATTGGTGGAGCAGCAGGTCAGGGGATGGAAACTCTTGCAATAATACTTGAAAAACTTTTGAAAAAGAAAGGATTTAAAATTTTTACTTTGCAGGATTATATGTCCAGGGTTAGAGGGGGGCATAATTTTTTTCAGATTCGTTTTGGAGATGAAGAAATAAGCTCACACTGTAATGAGATAGATGGCATTATTGCTTTAAATAAAGAAACCATTGAAATTCATGTAGATGAACTAAAAGACACAGGTTTTATTATTGCCGATGAAGCTCTAGACTATAAAGATGATAGATTGTATAATCTACCATTAAAATCACTTGCGAAAAACATAGGGAATCCTAAAGTTTTTGGAAATGTGGCGTTGGGGGCACTACTTAAACTTTTTAATTTAGATTTAAGTTTTGTAGAAGGTCTATTAAAAGAAATATTTAAGGATGAGGTTGCAGTCCAAAATTTTGTTGCTTTTGAAGCTGGATATAAAGAGGTTTCATCTAAATATGATTTAAAGGCAAACGAAAAGGATCAAAGTATATTAATTAATGGTAATGATGCTATTGCTTTAGGAGCTTTAGCTGCAGGATGCACGTTTTACTCAGCTTACCCTATGACACCGTCAACTACTATAATGGATTATCTTGCTTCAAAAATGAAGGAAGCAGAAATAGTTGTTGAACAGGCTGAAGATGAAATAGCTGCAATAAATATGGCTATTGGGGCTTCTTATGCTGGAGTACGAGCAATGACAGGCACATCTGGTGGCGGATATGCTTTGATGGTAGAAGCTATAGGTTTGTCAAGTATGTTAGAAGTACCATTGGTTGTTGCTGAAATACAAAGACCTGGTCCTACAACAGGGTTACCAACAAGAACTGAGCAAGCAGATCTTAAGTTTGTTATATCAGGAACTCCGGGAGAACTTCCCAAAATGGTAATAGGTTTAAGAGATCCGCAGGACTGTTTTTATCAGACTATGAGAGCCTTTAATTTAGCAGATAAATACCAAATTCCAGTAATAATTCTAGGTGATCAGTTTTTAGCTGATAGTCTTAAAACAATAAGTCCATTTGATTTTAAGAAAATTAAAATTGAAAGACACCTGAGTGAGGATGAGTACAATGGAGACAAGATATATAATAGGTATGAAGTAACAAAATCTGGAGTCTCGCCTAGAATAACTCCAGGTAGAATAGCAGGTAAAACTGTTTTAGTGGATAGTGATGAGCATGATGAAACTGGTCATATAACAGAATCAGCAGAGGTAAGAGTTATTATGAATGATAAAAGATTAAGAAAAATGGAATCTATAAAGGAAGACTTATTAGAACCTGAATATATTGGGCAAGAGGATATAGATACTCTATTAATTGGGTGGGGATCATTATATGGACCAATTAAGGAGGCAATTAAACTTTTAAATGATAAGGGCAAAGAAAAATATGGTGCTTTAGTGTTTGGAGATGTATGGCCATTACCTGATAGTTTGCTTAAACAGAAAACTCTAAAGGCTAAAAGAGTAATAAATGTAGAGCAAAATGCAACAGGACAACTTGCATTACTTATAAGAGAAAATACCGGAATACAAATGGATGATAGTTATTTAAGATATGATGGAAGACCAATAGCCTCCGAAGATATAGTTAAAAATATAAAGGGGGTTTTATAATATGGTTGATTGCAGTATTATTACCTCAGAAACAGCATGGTGTCCAGGATGTGGAGATAGAAACATACTTTTAACATTAAAGGAAACACTTATTGAACTTGGGAAGAAACCTCATGAGGTATTAATCGTAGGAGGAATTGGGCAAGCAGCGAAAACTGCTCAGTATATAAATACAAATGGTTTCTGTGGACTTCATGGAAGGGCTCTACCGCCAGCAATTGCTGCTAAAATTGTTAATAAGGCAATGACTGTAATTGTAAATACAGGAGAAGGCGACGCTTATGGTGAAGGTGGAAATCATTTTATTCATAATGTCAGGCGTAATGTAGATATAACTCATTTTGTTCATAATAATCAAATTTATGGTTTAACAAAAGGCCAGGCTTCACCAACTTCAGACATAGGACATGTAACTAACGTGCAACCCTTCGGTTCCAATAATATACCACTGAACCCTGTTTTACTTGCAATTACACTTGGAGCAGGCTTTGTAGCAAGGGCATTTAGTAATGATAAGGAATCACTAAAAGAAATAATGCTGCAAGCAATAAATCATAAAGGATATGCACTTGTAGACATTCTTCAACCTTGTGTAAGTTTTAATAAAATTAATACGCATAAGTGGTATAAAGATCGGATATATATGCTTGATGACACCTATGATCCAACCAATAAATTAAAAGCAATGGAGAAGGCCATGGAGTGGGGAGATAAAATTCCAGTTGGAATATTATATAAAGAAGAAAAACCTCATTTTACTGATAAATTAGATTTTTTAAGAGATGGTAAACCACTAGTAGATAAAGACATTGATTTAGATAAAATTAGTGGGTTTATGAATGAATTTAAGTAGTGATGTTATTTGTGAAACAATGGTTCTAGAAATATTTTAATATAAAAAAGGATACAAAGATTAGGATATCTAATTTATTTGTGTCCTTTCTTATGTCTAAATAAGTTTAGAATATAACAATATGGTACATACTTTCTATATAAAGAGGGTGTATCGATGGATTTAACAAATAATGAAAAATTAGAATTAATAAACAGCATTGAGGTTTTAAAATGTGCAGATGGGTTTAACGAAAAAGCATTTGCTTTTACATATGATAATAATAAAAATAGAAAAATACTTTACGAATTAGGCATGACTGAGGAAGAAGTGAATTTTGAATGTAGAGGATGTGGTGTTTTGGATTTAATAAATATTGGACTTAGATATGCTAAAGCATTTAGTAAGGATAAGGGATTTTATTCAGATACCAATACTAATTATGAGTTTTTTTAATTCATATAAAAAGAAAAAAGTAGGCACAAGACAGTAAATCCCATTTTAATACAATAAAGTAAAAATGGAATTACTATTTTATGCCTATTATTATGCATTCAACATAAGATTAGTTTAACTTTAATATAGTAATTGAAGCACTTACTGAAGTGTTAGGTGATGGTGCAAGCCTATTCTCAAGATTAACTGATCCACCGCTATTATTTACAATAGAAATGGTTGAGGATGCTGCGAGTGTTATAACCGCTTCACCAAAAATTTGGGAATTAGAACTTCTTCCAGTGTAGCTTAATTGCTTAGTTACTGCACTATTTACTGCTATTGACCAGGTACTTCCACCACCTGTACCTACTGATACTTCAAAGCTAATAAGATAAACACCTGCATTTAAAGTGATTTTAGAACCAGGTGCAGTAAATGATATAGGTGCTCCTGATGTTGCAGGGCCATCAAAAATCACTGCTGAAGTATTAGCTACAGACTGAGCACTAGCTGAGTAAATATATGCTGCAGCAGACAAACCTCCTCCAGTTGCACCAGTTACTCCGGTATTGCCGGTTGCACCAGTAGTTCCTGTTACACCAGTTACTCCAGTAGCTCCTGTAGAATCAATTCTGAATATAGTTGCAGTACCAATAGGTCCAGTTATACCTACCAATAATATACTAATGAGACCGTTTGAATTATTAACAAATCCGAAAGTGTCCCCTGCTGTTGCGGGATAAGAAATAAGAGAACCATTTAACGTTGGGTTTGTTGCTGTGATGGATATACCTGCAATAAATGTCTCAGCAGGAAATTTTACTAAATCAATTTGTATAGATGTTGTGGATGGATTTGGAGTGACCGAAAATTTCCAGTCTATTGTATAAATTCCTGTTGTTTTAATTGTAAACAAACCTGTTTCTGAATCGTAACTGTAATCAGGTCCTAAAATATTTATAGTATCATAATAAATAATACCACCAACTGGAATTGATTCTTTATTTGTTGTTATTACAGCATTTAAAAATCCTGTATTTCCAGTTACACCCGTTACTCCAGTACCACCAGTTGCTGTTGTATTTATTACAAAATTATTATTTGGTTCATTCAATGAAGACGACCTCCTTGATTTTAGTTTAAACTTGTCCAATATTATAGATAAAAGATTATTAAATTCACTCATAAATAAACTTCCTAACTTAGTAAAGTATATTTTCATATTTATACAATACTAGAATCTCTTAGCAGTTTAAGTATTATAAACTGCTACTATATCTTATTCGCATAGAGATATCTGGCTACATATAATTCCAATCGCTTTGTTAGGAGAATATTTACAGGAAAAGTTACTTTAATATTGATAGGCTGTAGTCATAAAAATTTGATTTAGTTGTTGCAAATATTGTTGCAAAACAATAAAAAGACTGTATCAATTAGCTTTAAAACTAAGTGATACAGTCTTTCTTTAAAATGTATGGTGCCGGAGGCGGGAATCGAACCCGCACGGTATTGCTACCACTGGATTTTGAGTCCAGCGCGTCTGCCAGTTCCACCACTTCGGCATGTCTGACAAAAAATATTTTACCATATATTTATGAACAATGCAATAGGTATTTGTATATTTAGTATAAATTAAGCATAAAGTAACATATATTGAGGTATTAATATATTTCAGATGCTCTTTTTGTTTTTTTAATTATAATAAAGTTAGTTACTTTTAGGGTATATTATTGTTATAATACAATAGAAATTGTTTTACTTATGTTAAGGAAAAGTTTATTTTAAGAAGTCATCTTAATGTTATAATAGAAGAGATGTTCGTATTAACAAGTTGATATTTTTATTTGGAAAGTATATTATAAAACGAATATAGTGTTACTTATAAGGTTATTATCATAGTAGAAAGAAGGGATTTAAAATGTCTAAGGAAAGACTGTTAATTTTAGATGGTCATAGTCTTATGTATAGAGCTTTTTATGCATTACCAGCCCTAACAAATTCAGATGGGATATACACTAATGCAGTTTATGGCTTTACATCTATGCTTTTAAAGATGAAAGAGGAGTTTGAGCCTGATTATATTGTTACAACATTTGATAGGAAGGCACCTACTTTTCGTCATGAAGAATATAAAGATTATAAGGCAGGTAGAAAAAAAATGCCTGATGAACTACAGGGACAGTTTGCTCTAGTTAGGGAACTTTTAGAGAAAATGGCTATAGATATTTTTGAATTAGATGGTTTTGAAGCGGATGATTTAATAGGTACATTATCAGTATTTGCAGAGAAACAAGGACTTGAAGTCTTTATAATAACAGGAGACCGGGATGCACTCCAGCTTGCAACGGATAATGTAAAGATAGTAATAAATAAAAAAGGAATGTCTGAAAAAGAGATATATGATAGAAACCGTATAATCACGGACTTCGGAGTAACTCCAACAGAATTTATAGATGTAAAAGGACTAATGGGAGATGCTTCTGATAATATACCAGGTGTTCCAGGAATAGGTGAAAAAACTGCATATAAGCTTATCAAAGAATATAAGAGTATAGAAAATCTTCTTATGAATATTGATAAGGTTAGTGGCAAAAAGCTTGTTGAAAATTTAAATACCTATAGTGAACAGGCAATTTTCAGTAAAAAGTTAGCCACAATTATTACTTGTGTGCCTATGGAAATGGATCTAAATTCAATTAAATCAAAAGAAAATTATGATGTTCGTGCTGTAAAAGATTTATTTTATAAATTACAGTTTAAGTCATTAATAGACAGAATATCTGTAGATGATGACTCTGCCGAGGAAATATTCTCTGCAGATTATGAAGTAATAGATAAGTTGAAGGAACTTTCAGAGCTTACCTTTGAAATTAAAGATACCATATATATAATTTTTGATATAGCGGATACAAATATTTTTTCTAAAATGTGTCTTAATAACATATACATTAATTATAAAGAAAAAAATTATCTTATTAAGCTTGATGATTTATTTAAAGAAGATGAGGAAGAAACTATAAGTTGTTTAAAAACTATACTTGAGAGTAATGATATTAAAAAGGTCAGCCATGCTGTAAAAAATGCATATACTGCACTTAATAAAAAAGGTATAAAACTACATGGCATAAAATTTGATACAGAACTTGCGGCGTATCTGTTAGACTCTGCAAAAAAAGAATATAGCCTAGAAACACTTATGGATACCAATCTTAGAATTAGTATTACCGGAGCTGGACATGAAAAGGAAATTAATAAAGTAGCATTACTAAAGGGGCTTTATGAGATATTAGAGCCTAAAATTAAAGAGTATGAAATGGAAAAACTGCTATATGAGGTTGAGCAACCATTAACAGAGGCTATATCATATATGGAGGCTGAAGGATTCACAGTAGATAGAGCAAATTTAGAAGAACTAGGAGTTAAATTTTCTGCAGATATAGCGAAACTTGAAAGTACTATTTTTGTTTTAGCTGGAGAAGAATTTAATATAAAATCACCAAAACAATTAGGGAAAATATTATTTGAAAAATTAGATTTGCCTGTTATAAAAAAGACAAAAACAGGATATTCAACTAATGCAGAGGTTTTAGAGGCACTAGTAGAAAAGCACCCTATTATTGCAGAAGTTACAAAGTATAGACAAGTAACAAAAATTTTTTCTACATACATTGAGGGTTTAAAAGCAGTAATTGACACAGATTCTAGAATACATTCAAACTTTATGCAAACAGTCACAACGACGGGAAGGTTATCTAGTACAGAACCTAATTTGCAAAATATTCCTATAAGACATGAAATGGGTAGGGCAATTAGGAAAGCATTTATACCACACAATGATCAGTGTGTTATATTATCTGCAGATTATTCACAAATAGAGCTTCGAGTACTCGCACATATTGCTGGAGATGATAATTTAATTCAAGCGTTCATTGATCATAGTGATATTCATACTAAAACAGCATCTGAGGTATTCAACGTTCCTATGAATGAGGTTACAAAACTTATGAGAAGTAATGCAAAAGCCGTAAATTTTGGTATAGTATATGGTATTGGTGAATTTAGTTTGGCTAATGATTTAAATATATCAAGGAAAGAAGCTAAAACATATATAGAAACTTATTTTGAAAGATACCCGAATGTTAAAAAATACATGAAGGATATAGTTATTGAGGCGCAGGAAAATAATAGTGTAACTACAATTATGAATAGACGTAGATTTATACCAGAAATAAATTCAGCAAACAAAATTGTAAAGGCTGCAGGTATAAGACTTGCGATGAATACACCTATACAAGGAAGTGCTGCGGATATTATAAAACTTGCTATGGTTAATGTATTTGATAAATTAAAGGAAGAGGGATTAAAAAGTACTTTAATTCTACAGGTACATGATGAATTGATATTAAATGTATATAGGGATGAACAAAAGCAAGTTGAATTTTTAGTTAAGGATCAGATGGAGAATGTTGTTAAACTTTTAGTTCCACTAGAAGTGGAAATTAGCATCGGGGAAACATGGTATGAGGCTAAGTAGTTGAGATTATTAGGCGATATTTAAGCCTATAATCTAATGTATTCAATTTTTAGTTATAAAAAAGTAGGGGAGAAGATAATGCTAAAGGTTGGAATAACAGGTGGTATTGGTAGTGGTAAGAGTACTGTAACCAATATGTTAAAAGATGATGGGTTTACCATTATCGATGCAGATATTGTAGCTAGAGAGGTTTTTATAATATATCCGGAGATAATGGGTAAAATCAAAAGTGAATTTGGATATGGTTATTTCGATAATGAAGGTAAACTTAACAGAAAAAAATTCGGAAATTATATATTTAAAAGTGAGTTACGTAGAAAAAAACTTGAAAGTATAATGATACCTTTTATAACAAAAGAAATACATCACAGAATAAAGATGTGTGAAGAAGATAACTGTAAGTTATGTTTTCTAGATGCACCTACTTTAATAGAGAATAATCTCAATACCAGTATGGATATAACTATTTTAGTATGGGTATGTAGTGATGTTCAAATACAAAGGGTTATGCTTCGTGATGAGTTAAATTTAGAGAACACAATGGATAGATTAAAAGCTCAAATGCCAATAGACGAAAAGAGAAAATATGCTGATTTTATTATTGATAATGGAAGAAGCGTTGAAGACACAAAGTTGCAGCTAGATTTAATTATCGCACAGCTCGAAAGGTTAGATGTGAAGTTATGAAAATTTCAAAAATTGTAAAATTATTAATATTAATTTTATTGGTTATCATAGTATTAAATATAAAAAGTATTTTAAAAAATTTTTACCCAATAAAGTATGAAAATCAAATAGTTACATATTCGAAGCGATATAATGTAGATCCATATTTGGTAGCTGCTGTAATAAGAACAGAGAGCAATTTCGATGAAAAGGCTATTTCTCATACTGGAGCTTATGGATTAATGCAGATAATGCCTGATACTGCACTGTGGATTGCTGGAAATATGAAATTGAAAAATTTTAATACTGAAAAATCATTTGATTCCGAAATTAATATTGCTATGGGATGTTGGTATCTTGATGATCTAAATAGCGAATTTAATGGAGATTTAGAATTGGTGCTTGCTGCTTACAATGGTGGACGTGGAAATGTTAAAAAGTGGCTTCAAAATAAAAAGTATTCTACTGATGGTAAAACACTTAATAATATACCATTTGGAGAAACTGATAAATATGTTAAAAAAGTAAAAATAAATTATCGCATTTATTCAAAGCTGTATAATAATGAGATTAAGTAAAAGTATATAAAAACTATTGACAAATTGTACAGAAATAATATATAATAAATCTTGTAGTTATTGGTCTAGCGATGCTACAAGATTTAATCCTTTACAATGGAATATTGTTTGCGATAGTGGCGGAATGGCAGACGCGCACGTTTAAGGGACGTGTGGGAGACCATATGGGTTCAAGTCCCATCTGTCGCACCAAGTTAAATTAATTAGTATCAGCACTTTAAGAGTGTTGATATTTTTTTATTTGAACAAGAAATGCCAAAACTTACAACACGTCTATTAGGAGTTTATTCTAGTAGACGTGTTGTAAGTTTTAATTTGGTAAACTTAAAGTATAAAAGAATGAATTATAAAATGAAATAAGGAAAAACTAACATCTGAAAGAGGTGTTGTTTATGAAAAATAAAAATAGTAATGTTAATAAAAATCAAGATAAATCTAATAAAAGTAAAGAAGAGAACCCTGTAGTTATTAATGGTGATACTAATATGAGAAAGCCTGTACGAGGATTAAGTAAATAGTGGCATAAAGAGGATGTAAGTACATCCTCTTTATTTTTTTTGTAAAACTAGTATCAAACTCTTACATTTAGCATAAATTGTTAATGTATTAATAATATTGAATGGGAGGGTAATTATGAATATAGAAGACAACAATAGTGAAGATATAGACATGATTGAAGAATATGAAATGGTTCCATTACAATCTATGATGTACGGATATGACCAAATGAATATGATGTCAAATGTGGGAATGCCCATGGGATCTATTCCGGATGTAAATTTTAATATGGGAATGAATCAATACAGGGGAATAAATCCATGGATGGGTACAGGTCAATTTAATTATGCTAGGTCAATGAATGAATTTAATCAATCCTGTAGAATGTATAGAAATGAAAATATGGAAGATGATAGGGACGAAAATAGTGAACTGGGTTATAGTGATAAGTATCAGGATTCAAATCAATATGATAGACCTAGTATGACCTCTTCACCTAATCTTCAAGTAAGTGAGGTAGATTCTATCGTTGAGAAAATTGAAAGGTATAATCCTGCAATTTTAAGGCGTTTGACTAGGAACGGAAATCCTTATGTAGAAGCAAGAGAAATAGTTACAAAAATTGTTAAAGTATCTCTTATGTACAAGGATGAATAGAAAATAATCCTTATTTAACATAAAAACAAAATTCATTTTTACAATAACCCTATAAATTTATAGGGTTATTGTAATTATATTATGTATATTTGTTTTTTTATTCTAAAATAAACTTTTGAATAATAATATTATAAATAAGGACTTATTAAGTTAGGGGATGTTAAAGTGAGATATACAAGGTACAATTACAAACCACCTAAGAAAAATAACAATTTTATAATTGTTATTACATTAACATTAATAGTTGCTATTGCTTTGGGCACTGTTTTTTCAAAACTTCTACCTAATAATAGTAAAATAGCGAGCGCAGATAATAAAAGCACTAAGGTAAGTTTGTTAAAGGATACAAAAACAAATAAAGTTAGTGTGGATGTTTCTAAAGATACAACTCAAGATAGTAGTAAAGAGTATGTAGCATTACAATGTGGCGTGTTTACCAAAATGGCAACTGCATTGGCACTAAAAAATAGTTTAGCTGACTATGGTACACCATTTATTGTTGTGGAAGATAAGTTAAATAAAGTTATACTTGGTGTATATCCTAAAGGTGGAGCTGATAACATTATTAAGCAGCTTACGGCAAAAAAAATAATTTATGCAAAAATTAATTTTAAGCTACAGGGTAATGATTTAACAAGCGCGCAAACTAATGAAATGATTAGTGCGGATATTAAAATATTAAATAAGCTTTCGGAGAAAAATACTAAGGCATATACAACTGCAGAATTAAAAAAATGGGTGGGTGCATTAGGCGGTGCAGATAAGACAAATAAAAGTTACGCCTCAATGACTACGATAAAATCATATTTAACGACACTTCCAAAAGTATTAGAAAAAGACAAAGCAGAGGATGGATATATATATATATATAAATTTATAAAGAAACAGATATAATTGCAAATTTATATGTTTATTTTACATACTAATTAGATTATATATCATTAAAATGATTAGAAATGGTAAAAACAGTGAAAATACAAATAGAGTATTAAATCTATTTGTATTTTTTTACGTTGGATTAATGGTGTAAAATGTATTGATTATATTAAAATAAATATAAATTTTTTTTGAATAATAATTTAATGCACTTGTGTATGAATTTATTAAATGTTAAAATGTATAAGATATATAAGTAAGGTGGGAGGTACAATTTGAAAAGCGCAGAAAGAAAAAATCCATATTTTGTTTTTTTTATAATGATAGGAGCTATTTCTGGAAGTTGCATAGGTGAGCTATTAGGAGACAACGTGGTGGCACTTAAATTTTTGAAGAGTACATACACCATAGGTACAAGTAATCCTATGCTTATAGATTTTAAAGTCTTTGCAGTAACTTTCGGTATAAATTTTAATATAAGTATTATGACTATTATAGGCATTATTTTGGCAATAATATTATATAGAAAATATTAGGAGTGATGTAGTGGATATTATTTTAGCTTCTGCCTCGCCGCGAAGGGCTGAACTTTTAAAAAAAATAACTAGTAATTTTGAGATAATGGAAAGCGACTTTGAAGAAAGTGACATATTATTTTCTGGAAATTGTGGGGACTACGTTATGACCTTAGCAAAAGGTAAGGCTATAGCTATTTGTAATAGCGTGAAAAAACCTGCTATTATAATAGGTTGCGATACTGTTGTTTACTTTAAGGGTAAAGTGCTTGGAAAACCTAAAGATATTTATGAGGCTTTTAAAATGCTTAGCGATTTAAGTAACAATACACATGAGGTATATACAGGCATTGCGGTAATAAATGCTCAGACTCAGGAAATTAATACTGATTATGTTTGTACAAAAGTAAAATTTTCAAAGTTATCAGACAAAGAAATAAATAATTACATAGAATCAAAAGAGCCATTAGACATGGCTGGAGCTTATGCAATACAAGGAGGAGCATCTTTATTTGTTCAAGAAATAGAGGGCTGTTACTATAGTGTAGTGGGGTTGCCAGTGAATAAATTATATTATATGTTAAGGGAAATGGGGGTCAATCTATAAGGGAGTTGTTTATGGGTATGACGTTCAAAATCATGGATTTGCCTCAAAATGAAAGACCAAGGGAAAAATTGTTAAGATATGGTGCTGAAAATTTATCAAACAATGAACTATTAGCTATAATACTTAGAATAGGATCAAAAAATGAAAATATTATAAGTCTTTGTAGTAGAATAATAGCTGAGTGTGGCGGACTAAATGGACTTTTCAGTTCAAGTGCAGAGGAATTTATGAATTTAAAAGGTGTTGGTAAAGCCAAAGCTACACAACTTTTAGCACTTATAGAAATTTCAAAAAGATTTAGAAGCTATAAATCAGGAGAAGAATATAAAATTACATCACCAAAAGATGTTGCACAGTACCTTATGGAGGAAATGAGATACCTAAAAAAGGAATATCTTAAATTGGTAATGCTAAACACAAAAAATGTAATTATTAGTATAAAAGATATCTCAATTGGTAATTTGAATACTTCAATAGTTCATCCAAGAGAAGTTTTTTACGAAGCTATTAAAAAGTGTAGTGCGTCCGTTGTTATTTGTCACAATCACCCGTCAGGAGACCCAACTCCTAGTAAAGAAGACATAAACATTACTATAAGACTTAAAGAATGTGGCAAATTATTGGGAATAGAGCTGCTTGATCATATAATTATTGGTAACGGAGTTTATACGAGTTTAAAAGAAAAAGGAATGCTTTAGATATGAGAGGAGAAATTATAATGGGAATATTCGGAACGTCTCGTGATATGGGAATAGATTTAGGAACAGCAAATACATTAGTTTACTTGAAGGGGAAAGGAATTGTATTAAGAGAACCTTCGGTTGTAGCTATAAATATAAATACTAATAAAGTTCTAGCCGTTGGTGAAGAAGCTAAACAAATGATAGGTAGAACTCCAGGTAACATAGTTGCTATACGTCCTATGAAAGATGGAGTAATTGCAGATTTTGATATTACTGAAAAAATGCTTAGACATTTTATAAGTAAAGTTAGTCCAAAAGGATTTACAAGTCCAAGAATTGTAGTTGGATATCCATCTGGCGTAACTGAGGTTGAAAAAAGAGCAATAGAGGGAGCAACTAAAAGTGCCGGAGCAAGAGATGCATATTTAATGGAAGAACCATTTGCAGCAGCCATTGGAGCAGGACTTCCTGTAAATGAGCCAACTGGAAGTATGATAGTGGATATTGGTGGAGGAACTACAGAGGTTGCCATAATATCACTTGGTGGAATTGTAACGTGCAAATCGTTAAGAGTTGCAGGTGATGAATTCGATCAATCTATAATAGCTTTTGTTAAGAAACAATATAGTCTTATGATAGGTGAGAGAACTGCAGAAAATATTAAAATGGAACTTGGGTCAGTATATGAACAAGAAGATGATGATATGAGTATGGAGATAACAGGAAGAGATCTAATAACAGGACTTCCAAAAGTTATAGAGGTAACACAAAAGGAAGTAAGAGAAGCACTAAGTGAGCCAGTTCAATCGATAATTGAAGCAATAATAACAACCCTTGAAAAAACCCCACCAGAGCTTGCATCAGATATAATGGAAAAAGGAATTATGTTAACTGGTGGAGGAGCGCTTCTAAAAGGAATAGATGCACTTATCAACAGGGAAACACATATGCCTGTACACATAGCTGAAAACCCACTTGATTGTGTTGCTATAGGAGCAGGAAAAGCTCTCGATAATATAGATGTTATGAGTAAAAGAAGGTAAATATGAGATTTTTAAAAAATAAACTGGCAGTAGTTATTATATTACTGTCAGTTACCTTTTTATCACTAATAGGTTATAGTGTAAACCGAGAGAAAATGTCTTTTGTGGAAAATGGTGTTGGGGTAACAATAAATTCAGTACAAGGTGTGTTTTTTAATGGCTTTTTTAAAATAAAAAATTCTTTTAAGTTTATAACTAACATTTCAAATGTTAAGAAGGAAAATGAAGAACTTAAGAAGACTAACAGTGAGTTACAATCCAAAGCACTAGAATATACTGCCTCAATAAAGGAAAATGAGAGATTAAGGCAAATGTATAAATTTTCAACTAAAAATGCTCAATATAATTATGTAGGTGCTGATATAAATGGGTTATGTGGTAATAGTTTTTCAGATGGATTTACAATAAACAAGGGTGAAAATAAAGGCATAAAAAAAGGAATGGTTGCTATAACCGGGGATGGACTTGTAGGACAAGTTACATCAGTGGGTGATAATTGGTCAATAGTACAGTGTTTATCTAATGAAAATATCGCAGTGGCTGGGCTTGTTGATAAAACAAGAGATAATAATGGTATTGTCAAAGGATATACAGATGCTAAAAATAAATCGCTTGCACAAATACAACGTCTTTCTTTAGATTCAAAAATAAAGAAAGGTGATGTAATAATGACATCTGGACTTGGACGAATATATCCAGCCGGAATAAGAATTGGAAGTGTCCTAAGTGTGCATGAGGATAAGGGTGAAGTAATGAAGAGTGCCATAATAAAACCATATGTAGATTTTTCGAAAATAGAAGAAGTTTTTATTGTCGTACCAAAAGATACAACAGCTGGAGAAATAAAATATTAGGGGTTGGATTATGAAGAGGATATTAACAATAGTGCTTTTATGTATTCTATTTCTAATATTAGATAATACTTTAATGCCTTTACTTAAGATAAATGGTGCATATCCAAGCCTATTATTTGTATTTGCATTGTGCTACTCTATTGTTAGTTCTCCAAGGGACGCAATAATAATTGGAGTTTTCACTGGTGCACTTCAGGATGTGTATTTTTTTAATGCGTTTGGAATCAATATGTTAAGCAATATGCTTATGTGTTTTGTAGCTGCATATATAGGTAAAAGTATATTTCTTGAAAAATCTTTTTTCCCAATAATATCATCTTTTGTGTTAAGTTTAGTAAAGGGTTTAATAGTATTTTCTCTATTGTTTTTTATAAAACAAAATATGTATATGGGAGTAATAATATATCAAGCAATATACAATTTGGTAGTTTCTATTTTTATGTATAAATTTGCATACAAACTATCCCAGAAGCAATATATGAAGCGGGAGTGGAAGTTTTAACAAAAGTATTTCTAAATTATTATTAAAAGGTCGATAGAATACTTAATAAATAAACTCTGACAAATTTGTTTGTTGGAGTTTATTTAAATTTATAAGGATAAATATATATATATAAATATTAATATTAAAATTAAGCAGGAATTTACTTGCATTATGTTGAAATAATAAGATAAGCTAAGTTATGTAACAGTTCAATTATGGGGTAAAATAATTAATAACTGATTTAGGGGCTTTTTATTTATTTTAGTGTCCCATATACACCAGATGAGAGCTAGGAGGTTAAAATTATGGTTACAGATAAAATTGTTATTAAAGGAAATAAAGAAGGACTAAATGTAGTTATAAATATGAACCATTTTAGTGATTTTGATGATATGCTAGAAGCTTTAATTGCTAAGCTTGCGCAGGGAAGGAAATTTTACAAAGGTAGTACTTTAAAAATAACTACTGAACTAAAATACATAAATGAGAGGGAAAGTAGAAAATTAAAGGAAATCTTATTTGATGAATTTTTAATCAGTGATTGTATTTTTCAGAATCAAGATGAACCTATTGGAAATGTGTTTACTGGCATATATGAAGGAAGAACTAAATTTTTAAGGAAAACAATAAGAAGTGGACAAAGCATAAATTATCCTGGCAACATAATTATAATTGGTGATGTAAATCCAGGAGCTGAAATTTATGCAGCAGGAAATATAATTGTATTTGGTACTTTAAGAGGAGTTGTTCATGCAGGTTCTAACGGAAATGAAAAAGCTATAATTGCTGCATTTAGGTTAGAACCTCAAATACTCCAGATCGGTGGCGTTGTAACGAGGTCTCCTGAAGACGAAGTTAAACCTAAATATCCTGAGGTTGCAAAAATTAAAAATGGAAATATTATTGTAGAACCGTATTTACCTAATAAATATATTTAATGGAGGAATTCACATGGGAGAATCTATAGTTATAACTTCGGGTAAGGGTGGCGTAGGTAAAACGACGACCACAGCGAATATTGGAACAGCTATTGCATCAATGGATAAGAAGGTTGTAGTAATTGATGGAGATACAGGACTTAGAAACCTTGATGTTTTGATGGGACTTGAGAATAGAGTGGTATTTACATTGGTAGATGTTATTGAAAAAAGATGTAGACTAAAACAAGCCCTAATAAAAGACAAAAGATTTAATAACTTATTTTTATTGCCAACAGCTCAAACAAGAGATAAAAATGATATTAATATAAAAGATATGCTTATGGTTGTAAATGAGTTAAAGGAAGAGTTTGATTATGTTATTATAGACTGTCCTGCTGGGATTGAGCAAGGATTTGAAAATGCTATAGTTGGAGCAGATAGAGCTATTATAGTTGTAAATCCGGAACTTACTTCTGTAAGAGATGCTGATAGGGTAATAGGGAAATTGGATTCCAAAGGAATTGATAGACATGAGGTTATAATTAACAGAATGAACTATGAGATGACAAAGAATGGGGACATGTTGTCTGTAGATGATATTATAGAGTGCCTTGCAATTAAATTAATTGGAGTTGTGCCAGATGATAGGAAGGTTACAATTTCTACTAATAAGGGTGAGCCGATTGTTCTTGATGAGAAGTCAATTGCTGGACTCGCTTTTAAAAACATAGCAAGGAGAATAATGGGAGAGGAAGTAACCTATGCTTCATTAAATGGAGCGTCAAGTGAGGCAGGATTTTTTGCTGCTATAAAAAGGATGTTTAAAGCAATATAAAGGGGGGACATAGATGAATTTATTTAAAATATTTTCTAACAAAATTTTCTCAAAGGATATTGCAAGTGATAGATTAAAACTAATTTTAATACATGATAGAGCAGATATTTCACCTGATTTTTTGGAAATGATCAAAAGTGATATATTACAGGTTATTTCAAAATACGCTGAAATAGAAACTGGAGATATTGAGGTTAGATTAACAACAACGGATGAGTATGAAGGAAATTCACCGGCGCTAATTGCAAATATTCCAATAAAAAAGATAAAAAGATAAGAGTCCTAAGCTATGTATAATTAACAACTTATGCATAGCTATTTTATTTTTATATGATATAATCATATTTGTTACGAGCTGAGAAGCAGCACGAAGATGGAGGTTGGTTAAATCATGAAATTTTTACAAAACTTAAGACTTAATAAAAAGCTTTTAAGAGAATTAGATTATATTACAATTATAAGTGCGACTTGCATCGTGATTTTTGGATGTATAAATATTTATAGTGCTAAATACAAGAGTGGTACTGGAAATTATTATCTTGAAAAGCAAATTGCATCTATGTTATTAGGTCTTATTGTAGTATATTTCCTTTTAGTATTTGATTATATGATAATAGAAAATTACGCTGTTATAATATATTGGGCTGGCGTTTTATTATTAATAATTGGTGATATATTTGGAAAAGTTACCAATGGTGCTAATTCTTGGATAAATTTTGGTCCGATTAATTTACAACCATCAGAATTTGCAAAAATAGGCATGATAATAATGATTGCAAAGCAATTAGATGAAATGGAAGGTAAAATTAACAATCTTAAAAATTTGCTTATACTAATAGGTTATGCTGCCGTGCCAATGATTTTAATTGTTATTCAACCAGATATGGGAATGACTATGGTTAGTTTTTTCATAGTACTTGGAATATTCTTTTGTATAGGTCTTGATAAAAAAATAATAATTGGAGGAATAACATCAATTTTTATCTTAGTTGTAGGTGCATGGAATTCACCAATTTTTCAAAGTTATTGGAAAGGGAGACTTACATCTTTTTTACATCCAGAGAAAAATGCAAGTGGTTCTGGACTTCAGCTTATCCAATCAAAACTTGCAATAGGTTCAGGCGGATTTTTGGGACGTGGATTTGGAAAAGGCGTGCAATTTAATTCTGTTCCAGAAAATCATACTGATTTTATTTTTGCTGTTTTAGCAGAAGAGTGGGGATTTATTGGTGCTTTTGTATTGCTATTATTATATGGTATTCTTATATATAGATTAATAAAAATTGCGAAAGGTTCTAAAGATATTTTTGGAACTGTATTGTGTATAGGGTTTATATCTAATTTGTTGTTTTCAATAATGCAAAATATTGGTATGACTATGGGGCTTATGCCTATTACAGGAATAACACTTCCATTTATGAGTTATGGCGGAAGTTCACTCCTAACAAGCTTTATAGCATTAGGACTTGTTTTAAATGTAGGGATGAGAAGAAAGAAAATAAACTTTTGATGATATTTCATCACAATATGCGATGAGTTAATATATTTTAGTGAAAATTATATTAAGGGGGAAAAATATGAGAATAGCATTAGTAGCACATGATAAAAAGAAGGAAGATATGATTGATTTTGCAAAAAGATATAAGGATATTTTAGCTAAACATGAGTTATATGGGACTGGTACAACAGGAAAATTAATAAATGAAGAGGTTGGTCTTCCAGTCACTAGATTTTTATCAGGACCACTTGGAGGCGATCAGCAAATAGGTGCTAAGCTTGCTCAGGGTGAAATGGATATGATAATTTTCCTTCGAGATCCACTAACACCTCAACCCCATGAACCAGATATTTCAGCACTTCTTAGATTATGTGATGTACATTGTATTCCGCTTGCTACAAATCTAGGTACAGCTGAAGTTTTAATGAGAAGTTTAAAAGATAGAGAATATTAATAACATATGTTAGGTGAGTGCTGCAATTTTGCAGTACTTTTTTTATTTTAGATGATTAATATATATTTTTATTATAATTTGTAATATAAATGATGAAAATTAAATATATATAAAGAGTAAAAGATTGTATAAGGAGGAGCAAATGGGGAATTATAATACGCAGTATCAAAGCTATTATAATAATTTAGCTAGAAAGCAAAGGGGCACAAATAAATTTCATAGTGAAAAAAATAAATTCCATAGTGGAAAAAACAAACAAGACACAATATCAAATTTATATTTAAAGAGATTAACAAGAGAGTTAATTGGAGTACTTATATTATTTATTTTTGTTTTGCTTCTCAAAGTAGTTATTACACCAAAAACACAAATTGTATATAATTATTCTAAGGAAGCGATAAATAAGAAATATAATTATAGTACATTAATTGGAAAAGCTAAGGATATTAGATTTAAAAATGTAGAAACAATTACGATAAAGTTTTTAGATAAAGTTAAAAGCATAATACCTAATGAAAATGGAATAAACAATAATATTAATTTTTAGTAAAATGGAGTGATTTACAACATCATTAGTAATTGCTTTGGGGGATAAATTGATAAAAATAAGTAAGTTATTTATACCGTATATTATTTTGCTAATAGTGTTGGGATTTAAAGGTAAACTAGTAATATCTTTTCTTTTCGTATTCCTCCATGAGTTAATGCATTATATAACTGCAAGAATTTTAGGCTTTTCTGGTTTTGATATAGAAATACTTCCTGTAGGTGCAGTACTTAAACTTAAAGATTTAGATGAAGCAAATGCAAAAGAAGATTTAATGATTTCTTTATCAGGACCATTACTAAACTTATTACTTGCACTCATTTTTTATATTCTATTTATAATATTTAAAAGGCCTTATTTTGATTTGATTTGTAATAGTAATTTAGCGATAGGTATATTTAATCTTATACCGGCTTTCCCATTAGATGGGGGAAGGGTGCTTCGTGATATACTTAGTTTTAATAATATATATAGAAAGGCTAATGAGGCAACTATTAGGGTTAGCATGATTCTTGGAAGTGTTTTTATGTTTGTATATTTTGTAAGTGTGTCTGCAAATAGGGGTAATTTTAATTTGGGATTAATTTCAATATTTATTTTAATATCTTCAATTAAAGAGAAGGAAAGGATAGTATATTTGATTATGGGCTACATTATTAAGAAAAAATATAGATTCATAAAACGAGGATATGTAGAGAATAGAAGTATATCTATTTTTTGTGAGAGAAGTTTATTATATGTTTTAGGAATAATTGATAAAAACAAATATAATTTGTTTACTATACTTGATAGAAATATGTGTTTAATCGAGACATTGTGTGAGGAAGAAATAATCGAGGCAATAAAAGTCTATGGTAATATAAGTTTAAGGGAGTACATTGATATTAAAAAATTAAAACATATTTTATGATATTTCTTATATCAAAATGGTCAACCTATTATTAGGTTGATTATTTTATTTTAAATGATAAAATTTTTAGTTTTGAGATTTAAGACTCATGTGTTAAAAT
This sequence comes from uncultured Clostridium sp., assembly GCF_937920395.1. Taxonomy (GTDB): domain Bacteria; phylum Bacillota; class Clostridia; order Clostridiales; family Clostridiaceae; genus Clostridium_AD. The sequence goes on from NZ_CALEVF010000039.1 coordinate 27,985, forward strand.
AAAATAATGTAATGAACGTAAACTATTATTTACTTTAGATGAAAAAACGAGGAGTGGTTTCTATGAATAAAATTTCCGATGATATCTTATTTAAGGTTGAAAAACCCGCTAGATATATAGGTGGAGAACTAAATTGTTGTTATAAAGATATAGATAAAATTGATATAAGATTTGCTTTTTGTTTTCCAGATGTGTACGAAGTGGGCATGTCACATTTAGGAAGTAGAATACTTTATCATGTATTGAATGAAAGAGTTGATACTTATTGTGAAAGAGCTTTTGCACCTTGGCCAGATATGGAAAAACAAATGAGAGATAACGATATAGCTTTGTATGCACTAGAGAGTAAGGATCCTTTAAACAAATTTGATTTTTTAGGATTTACGCTTCAGTATGAGATGAGTTACACAAATATTCTTAATATGCTTGATATGTCAGGCATTACTATAAGAGCATCTAAGAGAGGCGAGGATGAGCCTATAATTATGGCTGGTGGTCCCTGCGCCTATAACCCTGAACCTTTATACGATATAGTTGATTTCTTTGAACTTGGTGATGGTGAGGAAATAATGAATGAAGTATTGGATGTTTATAAAAATCATAAAGGCACAAAAAAAGAATTTTTAAGAGAAATATCTAAAATAAGGGGAGTATATGTTCCTTCATTATATGACGTATCTTATAATGATGATAACACAATTTGCGAATTTAAACCTAAATATGATGATGTTCCAAGTAGTGTTAAGAAAAGATTTGTAGTAGATTTTGATAAAGTTGCTTACCCAGAGAAAATAGTAGTTCCATATACTGAAATAGTACATGATAGGGTAATCCTTGAGACATTTAGAGGATGTACAAATGGATGCAGATTTTGCCAAGCAGGTATGATATATAGACCTGTTAGAGAAAAAAGCACTGCGACTCTTATTGATGAAGCAGATAAATTATTAAAGAGTACTGGATATAGAGAAATATCTTTAAGTTCACTGAGCATTTGTGATTATTCTGATATTAAAAACCTTGTAACTACACTTATAGAGAAAAACAAGGCAGATCATGTTAGTGTATCTTTGCCATCTATTAGGATAAATTCTTTCTCAGTGGACTTAATTAAGGAAATACAAAAGGTGAAAAAAACTGGTATAACTTTTGCACCTGAAGCAGGAACACAAAGAATGCGAGATATTATAAATAAAGGCGTAACAGTAGAACAAGTATTAGAAGCAGTTAGTAGTGTATTTGCTTCAGGTTGGTCAACTATAAAACTTTACTTTATGGTGGGGCTTCCTTATGAGACATTAGAGGATGTACAAGGCATTGCAGAGCTTTCAGATAAAGTTGCAGGTGAATACTTTAAAATTCCAAAGGAAACACGAAAAAGAGGATTAAGAGTTACTACAAGTACAGCTATATTTGTACCTAAACCATTTACTCCATTTCAATGGGTACCTCAAAGCAGAATGGAGGATGTAGTAGAAAAAATAAAAGCAGTTAAGTATGCAATCAAAAGTAAGGCAGTTACATACAATTATCATGAATCGATAGTTTCATATTTAGAGGCAGTTATGGCTAGAGGAGACAGAAGAATTTGTGATGTTATAATAAGGGCATTTGAAAAAGGTGCAAAATTTGATGGTTGGGGCGAATATTTTAATTTTCAAATATGGAAGGAAGCAATGGAGGAATGTAATGTTTCAGGAGATTTCTATGCTTATAGGGAAAGAAGTTACGATGAAGTACTTCCTTGGGATTTCATAGATATTGGTGTTAATAAAGAGTATTTAATAAATGAAAATGAAAAGGCTAAAAAAGTAGAATTAACTCAAAACTGTAAAGAGGGCTGCACACATTGTGGAGTTAATGTTAACTTTAAAGAAGGGACGTGTTTTAAAGGTGCGTTATTTAATCAAGTATAGTAAGAAAAGTGAGATTAAATTTGTTGCTCACTTAGATTTAATGAGAACTATCCAAAAGATAATTAAAAGGTCAGAACTTCCAATAGGGTATTCAAAAGGATTTAATCCTCACATGGCAGTATCAATTGCGCAACCATTGTCAGTGGGGGTACATTCAAATGGTGAATATATGGATGTGGTACTTAATGAAGATATTAACGAAGAATATATTATGAATAAAATGAACGAGAACACACCACGTGGAATTGAAATTTTAGATGTTGTTAAAGTAATTCCTGTTGAGGGAACAAAGATAAAACAGGCTATGGCAATTATTGATGCAGCTAGATACACTATTAAATTTAAATGTACTAATATAGAAGGTATTAAAGAAAAAATGGATGAACTAGATGCAATAGACAAATGGAATATTATTAAAACCAGTAAAAAAAGTGGAGAAAAGTTGATTAATATAAAACAATTTATTCATGAGTTCGATTATAGCGTAGATGATTTTGTTATGTGTATTAAAGTCCTTATTTCTTGTGGTAGTCGTGATAATTTATCTGCTAGTCTACTATGTGAATATATGGAGCAAAACTTAGAGTTTATTAATAAAGAGACTTTTATTGATATAACTCGCGAGGAAATGTATGCATATAAAGATGAAAAATTAGTCACTCTTAGCGAGTTTTTCTAAAATAGTAAAATAGGAGTGGGTTGAAATGAAAGAAATATATATTGAAAGGCAAGAAGAAATACTTAGAATAGCAATAAAGGAAAATAACAAACTAAAGGAATGTTTTATAGAAGAAGAGAATAGCGGACCAGTTCCAGGAGAAATATATAAAGGTGTTGTAAAAAATATTGTTCCAGCGATTAAGTGTGCTTTTATAGATATTGGTCATAATAAAGATTGTTATATGTATCTTGATGAAAAGTTTCATAATACCAAGGTAAAAAAAGGCGATGAACTTATTGTTGAAGTTTTAAAAGAGGCAATAGATAAAAAAGGGGCAAAAGTTACTAGCGCTTTTGGTATTCCAGGTACTTATTGCGTGGTTGTTAATATGAATAAAAATATTAGCTTTTCAAAAAAAATAAACAACAAAGCTTTTGAGACTTTGGTTGAGAGATCATTAATTAAACCAAAGGATATTGGGGTAATGATTAGGACTAATGCTGTTCAGGTTGATATTAATACTCTGAATGATGAGGTTGAAGCACTGTATGAGATATATAAGAATGTTATTAACCGAGGTGAATATTCAAGAAATCCCATTTTGTTATTTAGTAATGCTGGTGCTTTAAATAGAACCTTACGAGATATTTTAGATAAAAATACTTTCAAAATAGTATTGAATAATGAAAGCGATTTTGAGTATACTAAAAAAAACACGCAAACAAGGTCTGATATTGACGTTAAAGTTGAACTTCATAATGAGAGTAGGATGTTATTTGATTATTATGGGATTGAAAAAGAGTTACTAAGTCTACGTAATCACAGAATTACGTTAAAATGTGGTGGGAATATTGTCATTGATAAAACGGAGGCAATGTACGTAATTGATATAAATTCTGGGAAGAATATAAAAAGCCGTTCACTTCAAAAGACTGCACAAACTACTAATATTGAAGCAGCAACAGAAATAGCTAGGCAGATAAGACTTCGAAATTTAAGCGGAATCATTATAATAGATTTTATTGATGTTGAGGATCTGGGCGTTAGAAAAAGCATATTAAATGCTCTAAAAGAAGGATTTGAGGACGATAAAAATAAGACCGTGATTTATCCATTTACACAGCTTAATTTAGTTCAAATTGCAAGGAGAAGGCGAGGTAAGTCAATATATGAATATATTGAGGAACCTTGTACGTTATGCGGTGGTAAGAGTAGTAGGGTTAAATTGTCTTATATCCAATTTTTAATTAGAAGTGAAATTTTTAAGATTAACAGTGAACAGGTTTTATTAGATATCTATATAGAAATTGGTGAAGTTTATAAAAAGGATATCATGGACAATGTTTTAGAATTTGTACGTCAAATAGGGGCTATAGATAATAAAGTTTATGTCAATTTTATTCCTCATTTAGAGAAATTCAAAGTAGAATCGCTAATTTTTGCAAATCAAATAAGAAATTTGCAAGCATATAAGATATATGAGTAAATATGCTTTACAAACATGTCTGTGTATGTTAAAATGTCATTTGTAGACCGCACACGTAAGGTTATAAACATGCTTATTATTAAGAACTATATAAAGCGTGTACCTGGGATGGCGAGACTGGATCAAGGAGGTGTATTTTATGTACGCAGTTGTAGTAACTGGTGGAAAACAATACAGAGTTCAAGAAGGAGACGTTTTATTCGTTGAAAAATTGAATGCTGAAGTTGAAACAACAATTGAGTTAAATGAAGTTCTTGCAGTAGGCAAGGAAGATGGATTGGTAGTTGGAAAACCTGTAGTTGAAGGAGCTAAAGTTGTTGCTAAAGTATTAGCACAAGGAAAAGCTAAAAAGATTATAGTTTTCAAATTTAAGAGAAAGTTAGATTATAGAAAGAAACAAGGACATAGACAATCATATACTAAAATTCAAATCGAGAAGATAGAAGCTTAGTTATGGTTAAAGTTGGATTTGTTCGAAGTCTAGGTAATATAGTTTCTTTTAAAATAAAAGGTCATGCAGAGCCTAAAGAAAAACAGTTGGATGTGGATTTAATTTGTAGTGCTATTTCAGCAATTTCTCAAACTACGATTATTGGGATTGAGGAAGTTTTAAAAATTAAAGCAAAGTATGATATAGATGATGGATTTTTAAATTTAAATTTAGAAAATCAAACTCTAGAAGATATCGAAAGATGTCAAGTTTTACTTGAAACAATGATACTTGGACTTAAAAGCGTAGAAATTACTTATGGAAAATATATAGAAGTGGAAATAGAGGAGGTGTAAGACTATGTTAGTTATGAATCTACAGTTATTTGCTCATAAAAAAGGAGTAGGTAGTACAAGAAATGGTAGAGACAGTGAATCTAAGAGACTTGGAGCTAAACGTGCAGATGGACAATTCGTTCTTGCAGGTAATATTTTAGTAAGACAAAGAGGAACAAAAATCCATCCAGGAAACAATGTTGGAATAGGTGGAGATGATACTCTTTTCGCTAAAATTAGTGGAATAGTAAAATTCGAAAGAATGGGAAAGATGAAGAAAAAAGCAAGCGTTTATCCTGTTGATGAAGAAATATCTATTGCTGAGTAATTTAAGGCACCCTTAAAGGGTGCTTTTTTAAAATTCTCTTTTGGAGAATATAAATTAATGAAGTATAAATATAATTTTACATAGAAAACAGAGATAAATGGCAATATATAAATATAAAATGTTGGAATTTATATATGCTATTTTGATAATAATAAATTTTATATAATAAAACTTTAATTAAGATTTAAAAAGATTTAAAAAATAGAAAATGCGCTAAGGTAAGGTGAAATATATGTTTATTGATACAGCAAGGATTTTTGTAAAATCAGGAAATGGTGGTAACGGATCTGTTTCGTTTAGAACAGAGAAATATATACCTCTCGGTGGACCAGATGGTGGAGACGGTGGAGATGGTGGAGATGTAACATTTGTAGTTGATGCAAATATGACTACTTTATTAGATTTCTCGTATGCAAGAAAATTTGTAGCTAAAAATGGAATGGGCGGTTCTGGCTCTAAGTGTTATGGAAAAGCTGGAGAAGATCTGTTTGTTAAAGTTCCAATGGGAACTATTGTACGTGATATGGAAACAAATAAAATAATGTATGATTTAGCTCATGATGGTGAAACTTATCGAGTTTGTAAAGCTGGAAAAGGCGGAAAAGGTAATGTTAAGTTTTGTACACCTACAAGGCAAGCACCTAATTTTGCTGAACCAGGAATGCCAGGGGAAGAACGATGGATTAAACTTGAACTTAAGATTTTAGCTGATGTTGGGTTATTAGGATTCCCCAATGTAGGGAAATCTACGTTATTATCAGTAGTCTCAAAAGCAAGACCTAAAATTGCTAACTATCATTTTACAACTTTAAAACCAAATTTAGGAGTTGTAAGTGTTAAGGGTGCACAACATTTTGTTATGGCAGATATTCCAGGTATAATTGAAGGTGCAGCTGAAGGAGTAGGTCTTGGAATAGGATTCTTAAGACATATTGAGAGGACTAGAATGCTTATCCATGTGGTTGATATTTCAGGAATAGAAGGTAGAGATCCAGTAGAAGACTTTATAAAAATAAATGAAGAACTTCGTAAATATAGTGTTAAATTGTGGGATAGACCTCAAATAATAGCTGCAAATAAAAGTGATTTACTCTTCGATGATGAAGTGTTTGAAAACTTTAAGAAAAGATTAAATGAATTAGGTTATGATGATAGTAAGATATTCAAAATATCTGCAGCTACAAATCAAGGTGTAGAAGCTTTGATGAAAGAAGCCGCTAGGATGTTATCTACTATTCCAGTTACAGAACTAGTAATAAATGATGAGGAAAAATTCGTAATAGAAGAAAAGAGATTTACGTACACTGTTGAAGTGGATTCTCAAGGTACTTTTGTTGTTGAAGGAAGTTTTGTTGATAGATTACTTAGTGCAGTTAATGTAAATGAGCCGGATTCTCTTAGATATTTCCATAAGGTTTTAAAGAATAAGGGCGTTTTTGATACATTAGTTGAAAAAGGAATTAAAGATGGCGATACAGTAAGATTACAAAATTTTGAATTTGAATATTTAGTATAAAAGATAGTTATTATTTTTTAAGAAGGCATGTAGGAGGATATTATGATCACAAGTAAGCAAAGAAGTTATTTAAGAACTTTTGGTAATAAATTGCAACCTTTATTTCAGCTTGGAAAAGCAGGAGTAGAACAAAATTTTTTAAAGCAAGTAGAAGAAGCATTAGAAGCTAGGGAAATCATTAAAATTAAAGTTTTAAATAATAGTGGAATAACTGCTAGAGAAGCTTCAGATATAATTTGCGAATCGATAGGTGCTGAGGCAGTTCAAAGTATCGGTAGCAAATGTGTATTATACAAAAGATCTATAAAAAAACCTATAATAGAATTACCATAAAAGCGTGTAATGTTACATGCTTTTTCTTCTATACAAAGTTGGAACCTTTTTATTTTTTTATTTAAATAGACCTATTATAATATAAAGAAGGTGTTACAGTGAAAAAGGCCATTTTTGGAGGTACTTTTGATCCAATTCACATAGGTCACATTCATATTGCCTATGAAGCATTATACAATTTAAAGCTAGACAAGATTTTATTTATGCCAGCAGGAAATCCACCAAATAAGCTGAACAAACAAATTACAGATGCTAAAATAAGATATGATTTAGTTAACAAGGCAATAGAGGGTGAAGAAAGCTTTGAAATAAGTGATTATGAAATAAATAAAAAAGAAAATAGTTATACATATGAAACTATCGAATTATTTAGTAAGGTACAATCTAACACTGAATGGTATTTCTTGCTTGGAGCTGATAGTTTAATAGATCTAGATAATTGGAAGAATGTAGATAGAATTTTGAATAGTTGTAGATTAGTGGTTTATAATAGGTCAGGATTTGCTTTAAAAAAAATACTTGAACAGAAAAAATATCTAGAGTGTAAATATAATAACAAAATAATTTTCCTTGATATGCCAATTATAGATATATCCTCAACAGGGATTAGAAAAAGTATAAAAGAAGGTAGAAATATTAATTATCTGCTACCTAGAGGTGTGGGAAAGATTGTTGAGAAACTTAAGTTGTATAAATGAATTTTTATTTTACAAAAAAAGTAAATTATACAAATAAAATAGGTACATAATTTTATTTTCTGTGTTAAAGTAATACTAGGGGGTGGGGCTTAAATGTGGAATGAAAAGGAAATGTTTGATTATATAAAGAAAAATTTAAAAGAAAGTAGATTTAAGCATAGTGTAAGTGTTAGTGAAACTGCAATAAAACTCGCAACGGTATATGGACAAAACATAGAAAAAGCACGAATTGCAGGATTAGTTCATGATTGTGCTAAGAATTTGACAAATGATCAACTTATAAAAATAACGACAGAACATAAAATAGAACTTGATGATGTAAGCAAAGAAAGTCCACAAATTATTCATGGGTTAGTAGGAAGTATAATAGCGAGAGATGTAATGAAAATTGATGATGAGGATATTTTAAATTCTATTAGGTACCATACTACTGGCAGAAAAAATATGAGTATTTTAGAAAAGATAATATTTATATCAGATTATATTGAGCCATTAAGAACATTTAAAGGTAAAGAAGAAGTAAGAGATTTAAGCAGAGTAAATTTGGATGGTGCGGTAATGATGTGTTTGGAGAATACTATAAGATATGTTATATGCAAAAAACAGTTATTGCATATAGATACAATTTACGCAAGAAATTATTTGTTAAGTGAAAATAGTAGGAGAAAAAATGAGTAATAATAAAAAACAAAGAAAAATAATTAATTATAAGAAATTTGCCATTAAAATAGCTGCTTTTTTGGTGGCAATTATTGTTTTAGTTTTTGGAGGAATTTATTTATATCTAACTGGGTTTAATAATACTGCAGTATCATTATCATCAGGTCTAAGTAGTGATGATGTAAAGATTCAATCAGATAGCAAATCACGTAATATATTGATTATGGGTGTAGATGTAGGGACCGCTGGTTCTACAAATGTCAATGATCCTAAGAGAACAGATACAATGATATTAGTACATTATAATGCAGTTGATAAAAAGGTAAGCTTGATTTCTGTTCCTAGAGATACTTTAGCAGTTGTAAATGGTAGAAATCAGAAGATTAATGCTGCACATGCTATTGGCGGAGTGAATTATGCAGTAGCTGCTGTAGAAAAGCTAGTAGGTGTTAAAATTGACTACTACGCTAAAATCAACTATAAAGGCTTTGATGAATTGATTGATGCTATCGGCGGTGTTGACATTAACATAACGAGAAAAATGGATTATGATGACCCTACGCAAGATTTGAGTATTCATTTCAATAAAGGGCTAGTTCATTTGGATGGTAAAAAAGCTGAAGAGTTTTTTAGGTGGAGAAAAAATTCTGATGGTTCAGGTCTTGCAAATGGTGATTTAGGAAGAATAGAGAATCAACATATATTTATCACAAAAGTTATGGAAAAAGTAAAAAGCCCACTTGTAATATTTAAGATTTCAAGTATTTTGACAGCAGTTAAGAGTGCTATAGAAACTAATATGGATGCGAATGAGTTATTTAAGTATGGATTTATATTTGCAACAATTAATAGTGAAAAAATTTCTATGGAAACTCTTCAAGGCGCTGAAAAGTATGTAAATAATATATCATATGTAGTTTATGAAGAAGCAATGAATCAAAAGGTTATTTCAGAGTTAAGTGACAATAAAGCCTCAGCTGTTGATAAGTCAAAGCTTAAGATAAAGGTGATAAATGGCACCAAAAAAACAGGCTTAGCCAAGGATTTTTCCACTTATCTTACCGAAAAAGGTTATAATGAAGCAAAAACAGAAACAGGTGAAGCTACTTCTAAAAGTAAGATCACCGTGTACAATGGTAGCGAAGATATGAAGGCTGATTTACAAACAGATTTTAAAATAGATAATATTGAATTTTTAACGTCAAGTGATAAAACTTTTGATGTAGTAGTTATTTTAGGGGATGACCACGAACTAATGCATTAATATTATGAAATTATTATTAGGAGGAGAAAAGATGGAAAAACTTATAATTAACACAAAAAAAGCACCAGCAGCCCTTGGACCATATTCTCAGGCAGTTAAGGTAGGCAATATCTTGTATACTTCAGGGCAATTAGCAATAAATGTAGCTACTGGCGAATTTATAAACGATGATATAAAAAAGGCTACAGCACAATCTTTAGATAATATAAAAGCTATATTAGAACAAGCAGGGTCTAGTTTAGACAAAGTAGTAAAAACTTTAGTTTTCTTAAAAGATATGAATGACTTTGATTCAATGAATGAGATATATTCAAAATACTTTATAACAAATCCGCCAGCTAGATCTTGCGTTCAAGCAGGAAAACTTCCTAAAGATGCGTTAGTAGAAATAGAAGTAATTGCAATTGCTTGATAATAAGTTAACTTATATAGTTCGCGAAAATGTCAAAGATGCAAAGCTGAGGGATTATTTAAAGCATACGGAGAAACTATCAGGTAGGTTTGTAAAAAGTTCAGGTCTCACCGGAAAAATAAGGGTTAACAATAACGTGGCAAGGTTAAATCATAGAATAAGTACGAATGATGTAATAGATATTGATATGAAGACAGATGAGCATCAGAACATTGAACCAGAGAAGATGGATATAGATGTAGCATATGAGGATATAGATCTTATTATTGTAAATAAGAGGCCAGGTATAGTTGTTCATCCAACTCGTGGGTATCCTTATGGAACGCTTGCTAATGGAGTACTATATTATTTTAAAGAAAGAAATGAAAAATGTATTGTTAGACTAGTTAGTAGACTAGATATGGATACTTCAGGTCTTATAATAATTGCAAAAAACCAATATTCACATATGGCGCTTGCGAGAGATATGCAGAGCAAAGATGTTAATAGTAAAGATTCAAATGATAAAGAGTTAAATAAAAAAACTTTTGAGAAGAGTTATATAGCTGTAGTACATGGGAATATGGAAAACAAGTCTGGAACTATTGATTTGCCTATTGGAAATCCTAATCAGGATAGTGCAAGGAGAGAAGTTTGTGATGAGGGACAAAGAAGTATAACCCACTATGAAGTTATTGAATCTTTTAAAAATGGTGATTTATTAAAAGTTACTTTGGAAACTGGTAGAACACATCAAATTCGTGTTCATCTAAGTCATATTGGTCATCCACTTTATGGGGATAGCCTTTATGGAACAGCTGAAAGCGAGTATATTGACAGGCAGGCATTACATGCTTATAAGTTAATTATACCACATCCTAGAACTGGTGAGAGACTTACAATTGAGTCAAAGATACCAGAAGATATAAGCAACTTAATAGATAAACTAAAATCTGAAATATAAAGTTGAAATTAAGATATAAAAAAGCACCAGATGAGAACTATTAAGTTAGTTTACATCTGATGCTTTTTTTACCACTTTCTTTTTCTTCGATTATACATAAATTTATTTATTCTTTTCCTTCTTTTTCTTAAATTAACAACCCTTATTCTTAAAAAAAATATTAATGCTATTAAGGTAACAAAAACATATTTTGATATGTTTATAAAAACCGAAAGTGTTTTAGGACTTGGTGAAACAATATTTAAAATATTATCCTTAGGAGACACATCTCTTTTAGTATAGTTAATTCCACTAATTAAATTTAGAGTATAGGTATTCTCACCAAAAGAAATTACGGCTGTATTTACTAATTCGCCTATCTTTATAGATGAAGGATCTATTTTATTTTGCACAATTTTAGTAGTTGCTGTTAAAGTTGAGTTTTTGGCTTTAACAATATATAAATCCTTTGAGGCAAGTAGTGGAAGCACTGTTCCATCATCTAATGTTAATTTTGATACAACATCGTTTTTACTGAATTGTTTTACTAGTTCAAAATTATTAAATCCATAATCCAGCAGTTTACGGCTATCTGGGAAAAAAGTTTTTTTGGAATCGTGTACAAGAGCGACTATAAGTTTTTGACCGTTTCTTGTAGCTACGGCAATATAAGAATGTTTAGATTCAGTAGTATAACCAGTTTTTCCACCTTCTAAACCTGAATAATAGTTAGGGTCATTTTTATGTATTAATCTATTTTCATTCCAAAGAGGACGTCTTATCTTTGATTTATTTGTCGCCAACATTTTATAGGATGGAGTTGTTGCAATAACCTTGAACTCAGGATGTTTCGTAAGTTCTTGCATAATCAATGATAAAGCGTAGGCTGAAGTTTTATGTTTAACATTATATAATCCATTAGGATTTACAAAATTCGTATTTTTGCAACCTAAAGCATCAGCTCTAGAGTTCATAAGTTTAGCAAATTTTTCTGTTGTACCACTTACATGTTCAGCTAGAGCTACGGCGCAGTCATTGGCTGAAGCTAATATTAATCCATATAACAATTCTTTTACAGTTAGTTTCTCACCAGCAACTAGGTATATCCTAGAACCATCGGTAAGTGATGCATTTTTACTTACTGTTACAACATCGTTTAAATTACAGTTTTCTAAGACTAAAAGTATAGTCATTATCTTAGTAGTGGATGCCGGAGGGTAAGCAGTATCTTTGTTTTTCTCATATAGTAGCTTACCCGTAGTGGCATCAAGTAAAACTACGCTGTCGGCGGAAATTCCTGCTGGGGGAGATTTTACTATTGCTTGTACTGTTGTTGATATATTTAAGAATAAAAAAAGTGACGTAAGTAGCGTTGCAATTAACTTCTTCATAGGTACCTCCAAGTTTTCAATATTTACAGTATATCAAAAAAATCTTGTCTTAGCGATAGTATTTGCGTAAAGTTGTCAATAATTCTATATGTAAGGGAAAAACAGGAAATAAACATTTCTAATTAAAGGGGACGATTACAAGGAGGAATTATGAAAAAGAAAGACAAGATAATTGGTTCAATAGCTATTTTATGCATAAGCATTGTTTTTATAATTATTGGTTATGTTCTGTCAGGACCAAAAACAAATACAACTACTTCGGATTATAAAGATGTATTTGTTGAAACAGATAAAACTTCACAGAAAACCGATTCTGGAGAAGTTAATTCAACTTTATCAAATAAAGTAGGAGGTAGTAATGTAAAATCTGAAGATACTATTATTAAAGTGGATATAAAGGGCGCTGTAAAAAGCCCTGGCGTTTATGAAATAAAAAAGGAAAGTAGGGTAACTGATCTTATAAAACTTGCAGGTGGGGGTACGAAAGAGGCAGACCTTGAGGCTACAAATCTATCCAAAAAGTTGAATGATGAAGATTGTATTATAATTAGTAAAAAGGGCGAGGCTAATAAAACACAAATGACTCAGAATAGTACTCAAAATTCTCCTGTTTCAAGTTCTGATAATAAAGGGAAAGATGCTATCATCAATATAAATACTGCAAGTAAAGAAGAATTAATGACGCTTACAGGTATAGGCGAGGCTAAAGCAGATGTTATAATTGAATATAGAGAGCAAAATGGAGGATTTAAGTCAGTCGATGAACTTACCAAAGTAGGTGGCATTGGAGAAAAGACACTAGCTAAATTTGTGGATAAGATAGATATAAAATAATTTATTTTAAATTATGTGGAATAGTTGTATTTTTATATGATTATAGGATAGAATATACAAATGAGTAAGAAAAAATAAAATAATTTTGGATAGAACTGAATAATTCGACAAAATTCTGCATATTGCTATTGAATACAAATGTTTTATATGTTACACTGAACATAGTGATTAAGGGGTAAGTAGTTACTTTAATTCACTCGTATTTATGATAATTAAATAGACATATTGCGGCTTAGATACATAGTTTTATGTTATCTGAGCCGCTTTTTATTTTATTTCATAAAAAAAGAGCTTTTAGCTCTTTTTTTAGTCTTCTTGAATATCATTTAAAGCATTTTCTTGGGTACTCTCATTAGTAGTATCGGAAGAGTCTTTTTCAATATGCTCTATTCCACTTGTCTCAATTTTATAATTACCTCTTACTGCTTGTTTTGTTATGAACCTTTTCTTCATTAAAGATTCAAGAGAAGCTTTTAATACTCGAATATTGCCTTTACCATTACCTAAGTTAATTGCAAGCTTTATTTTTGATATACTTTGTGGTGATAATGTTTTATTTTCATAAAGATATTTTAATACATTATGTTCAGTTTCTATTATATTATCTTTCATAAATATCCTCCTTCATTAGTATATTTCATCATAATATACAATTATACTACATGCATTAGTGAATAAAAAGGTAAATATTTATTCTATAAATTTCAGAAAAAAGTGGTATAGAATAAATATAAAAATCATATGTAAAATCATATTATATTAAAAAAAATGAAAACGATTAATTTTTCTGCTTAATTTTGATAAAAGAATATTCAAACTATTATAAACGTGATATAATGGCTTTAATAGAGGAGGATAAGAAAGAAAAAGATGTTTAGTTTTAGAGGTAGTAAACAAGACGATGATGTATGTAAAATTTAGGTTAAATTACAGTTTGGTTTTAAATAATATATGTAGAATATATAATTATGAACAAAATTTTAAATAAATAATAAGAGGTGGAGTATGGAAGAATACAGGGGTTACGTAATAGAAGTTGTAGAGAATAATGAGAAACAATATCCATATAAAGCAATTGCAAGAAAGGAGGAAGAACAGATAAAACACAAGGGATATAGTAAACTACAAGCTATTGATCTTGTTAAAGGGACTATAAACTTACAGATAGCAAGGCAGTGTAAACAATAGATCGTTGGTTCCCTCCGAAAGTATTTTGAATAAGGTATTGCATAATAACACTATCTATGTTATTCTAAGTGAGTTGGGATTGCAAAATCAACAACAACAAGATTTGATATGATTAAAACATTACCTTTTTAGGCATATAAAGTAAATCAGATCTTAAATCTTAATATAAATAAAAAGGAGAAATGTTTAAAATGGCTGATAAGACTATAGTATGTAAAGATTGTTCACAAGAATTCGTATTCACTGAGGGTGAACAGGAATTTTATAAAGAAAAAGGATTCGAAAATGAACCACAAAGATGTCCTGATTGTAGAAGAGCTAAGAAACAACAGAACAACAGAGGATTTCAAAGATAATATAATTTAGAAAAATTACCCATAGGAATTTATTCCTATGGGTTTTATTTTGTCCAAATTTACAACATATTTCTAGAAAATGTGTTATAGTATACTTAGGAATAAAATGAATAAGCTGTAAAATTAAGTAATGGGAGGGATTAATATGAAGAATATAAAAATAAGTAAATCTATCTTTAATAAAATCAAACTGAATAATGCTAATTTTATTAAAAACAATGATATAGATCCTATAACACATCATGTTCATGGTGGTAAATATGTAGGGGAAAGAACGGACGGTATGAAACAAGGGATTGGAACGTTCCTTTATGGGGATGGAAGTAAATATGTGGGACATTGGAGTAATGACGAAATGAATGGCCAAGGGACTATTACTTTTGCGAGTGGAGAGGAATATATAGGCGAATGGGCTAATGATGAAAAAAATGGATATGGAATATATACTTGGCCGGACGGTGAAAAATATATAGGGCAGTGGGATAATGGTGAAAAAAGTGGACAAGGTATATGTATTTGGCCTGCTGGAGATGTATATGTAGGAGACTTTAAAGATGGACTCAGTCATGGTATTGGCGTTCATACTTATTGTAGCGGTGAGAGATATATAGGACAGTGGGAAAATGATCAAAGAGTAGGGCAAGGTATGTATGTTTATTTAGATGGAAGGATTGAAATGAAAAAATAAAAAATTGTTTTATTAAAATAGCAGATGAATAATTCTGTTATTTTTTTATGCCAAATTCTTAGTGGTAACATTTTCTTACTTAGTGGTAACATTTTCTTACTAAGTGTAATAATATATACCAACAAAAGAAAGTAAAAGAGGGACAAACTTATGATAAAAGATATAAGAAATATTTGCCTTCAGAAAGGAGGGGAATATGTATGTGGTGTTGGTGGTTAGTATTATTGCTACTAGTTGAAGATGATGGATTTGGTGGCAACAATGGCTGTCGTAGTAATGATTGTGGTTGTACAAATACTATAATCATAAATAGAAAAAAGAAATGTAATAAAAAGAAATGTCATAAATGTAATTATGAAGATTAATATAATTAGATTATTAATTATATAAATATATAATTAAGTCTTTAGAATTAGGGAGACTTTAGCTGCTTAGGCTAAAGTCTCCTATTTATTATACGATTATTATAATAGGAACTAAACGAAAAGGATAGGTTGGGCTATATGAAGAAATGGTATGGGAAAACGATGATAAGAGTAGTGGGGATGCTGAATTCTGACATTAATTTGGGGTTAGATGAAGAGAAAATTAAATATATGAGAGAAAAATATGGTGAAAATACCATATTGAAACCTAAAACTGAAAGTCTTTTAACTGTTGTGGTTAATCAAATAAAACAGTTATGGATTCTTGTAGCTATAGGTTGCATCGCTATGCTATTTTATAATAGGTTTTTTACTATAGGTTGTTTTGTAACACTGATAATGGTATTTAGTGTAATGCTTTTAATAAATGAAGATTATAAAGGAAAGAAAAGTTTAATTGCAATTGATAATCTAAATACACAGTATTCCAATGTAAAGCGCTGTGGAAAGATAATTAGAATAAGTTGTGAAGAAATGGTAGTTGGCGATATCGTTTTTCTCGAAAAAGGTAGATATGCCCAGGCGGATATTAGAATACTCGAATGTGAAGACTTAAAGGTAGTAGAAGTTTCAGTAACGGGTGAAAAGTATGAAGTTGAAAAATACTCTATGAAGATAGAGGAAGAAGTTATAAATCTATCTGAGATAAAAAACATTGTTTATAAATCTTCACTTATTACTGAGGGTTCAGGCATGGGAATAATTATTGCTACTGGCATGAATACACAAATTGGAAGAATTATAAAAGTATTACTTGAGTCTAAAAATGAGAGCAGTTCTTTTAGTAATGATTTGATAGATATTGCAAATAGAAGTACTGTAATTACACTAATATCGGGTATAATTACTTTAATTTTTATAAGTTTCAAAAGTAATGGACTTCATGAGGCTATAAATTCACTTATTTATATTTCTATGACGTTTAATTCTTCAATGTTTATTATAATATTGTATTTATTTTTTTATATTATATTTAGAAAATTCAACGAGAAAAATATATATGTTAAAAGTATTGCCACCATTTATGCACTTACGAATATTTCTACAATATTTATGAAAAAAATTGGGGCTGTTTCGGAGAATAAACTTATTCTTAGTGAAATTTATTGTGACGGAAGACTTATAAATATGAAAATTCATAATTTTGATATTGAAGATGTTATAGAAAGAATAATTAGCATAGCACTAATTTGTAATGATGCTAAATTTTTCAATGAGAATTCTACTCATTTAAGAGACCGTAATTCTATTGAAAGTTTGGAAGAACGTGAAATAATTGAGTTTTGGGATGAAAATTTTGCGAAAAATAGTCATTTTGAGACAAAATACAGGAGAATATTTAAGATTGCATATGACGCTGATAAAAGGATTAAAACAGTTGTAAATAGAATAGAGGATAAATATAGAGCTAATGTAAAAGGTGTGCTTGATAGTATATTAAGTAGATGTACTCATATTTTAGTTAATGGTATAGAGAAAGAAATTAATGAGGATGATATTGCGAATATTATAAATGTTCATATAGATATGTCTAATAAATCATATAATGTTATAGGTTATGGTTATAGAAATTTTAGCTATAAACCTAGTATAGATGAAAATATTGAAAGTAATTTAGTATTTGTAGGGTTAATAGGTTTTGAAAATCCAATAAAAGAAAGTTCATACATAGCTGTGAATACATGTAGAAAAATCAATATTAGAGTTATCATAGATCAAGAAGACAATAAATTAGCTTCTTTTGCATTTGGAAAATCAATAGGAATTACTAGCAAAAAGGAGCAAATTCTATCAGGGATAGAGATGGATTATATGAGCGAAGAAGAAATTGAAAAAGGCATTGAGAACATTAGTGTTTTTTCTAAAATTTCACCCAAACATAAAAGCAAAATTGTTAATGTCTTAAATGATAAAGGATATTCTATTGCATCAGTAGGAGATACATTGACTGATTTAGAGTATCTTAATAATTCTGATATATCTATTTCAGTGGGGGTTGAATGTAGTAATGTAGTAAAAAAACTTTCAAATATATTCTTGAAGGAAAATGATTTTGGAGAAATAGTAAATTTAATACAGCATAGTAAAAAAATCATAAGTTATATAAGCAGAGTAGTTTTGTTTATAAACACCTTAGCGATAAGTGAAATATTAGTAATATTATTAAGCATAATTATTAGAGGCACAATGCCATTTACGATTATATGTAGTTTGTCTTTGAATTTTATATTGTTACCTTTTTGTTGTTTTGCAATACTATTACAAAATACAAATACTGATATAATATTAAAAAATATTAATTATGATTATATAAAAAGTATTTGTATAAGAAACTCATGTATTATTGGCATCATATATATTTTCATTATTGCTCTTGGTCATAAATTTGTTATTATAAATGTTGACGATGTTATATTTATTATGTTTGTAATGCTTGAAAGTGTATTTTGTTTATCTCTTTTATATGAGAAACATTTTCTGGAAAATAAAGTAGCGTATACTTTAGTGGCTTTTAATATATTAGTACAGTTTATGTTGATTAAATTAAAATAACTAACATACAAATGTTATAATAATATTTAAAATAAGAATCATAAGTAAATAAGACATGCTGATTATTTTAAATATTTATTGGATAAAATAAGGCTATGGAGGTATATAATACTTGAAAATATATTTAAAACAATGATTATGTTATAATAGTAAAAGATAGCAAATTTATATGTTCTTTTGCATAAATGATTTTCCAAGTATAATATTTTATTATGGCTAGACCTTTAGTGTATTATGCAGTAACGATATTTATGGGATGTATCACTTGTCTAATTTTAACAAACAACCCTATTGTAGGAGCAATTATAACTGCACTTTTTTTGTCTATTATGTATTTTACTATAGATAAAAAGTTTTTTTATCTAGTATTTTGTTTTTTTATTATTAGTAATATCAATTATTATTCTTATTTTAATGTTAATTTACCAAGTGATGTAAAGATTAAAGTGAGAATATCAGATAAAAGTACATATTATTGCTCGGCAAGATATAATGATAAGAAGATTGATTTGAAAGGCAATATATTTGAATTCAGCGAAGGAAGAAACGTGTGGATAAAAGGTAATTTTAAAAAGGAAGCAGTATATGAAAAGGGTACGGTTGGAACATATACAGTTAAAAGTTATGAGATTTGTGATGAAGATATAATATCAAAAATTGAAGCTTTTAGAAAAGGTTTATATGAAAAATTTTCAGAAGGTTTAGGAAAAGAAAAAGCAGCCTTAGTTATGGGCGTATGTTTTGGGGATAGTGGATACATAGAAAAAGAACAAAAGGAAGATTTTAAAAAACTGGGTATAAGTCATGTTATAAGTGTATCAGGTCTTCATATGTCAATAGTGTATCAGGTTTTAGAAACTGTTGTAGGTTATAAAATAGCTTTATTATTCTCTTTTGGATACATGATATTTACAGGAGGGCAATCATCAACAATAAGAGCTTTTATAATGATTTTCATATTGAAAGTGGCAAGCAAAGTATATAAAAAATATGATAGTCTTTCATCGGTTAGTTTGGCTGCAATTATAATATTAGTGTTTAGACCTTTTTACATTCTTGATATAGGATTTATGCTTTCTTTTCTTTGTGTTCTTGGTATTATAGTATTTAATAAAAAAATCAGGAAGGTGCTATATAAATTACCTTCTGCTTTAAATGAATCTTTCAGTTTAAGTATAAGTTCTCAAATATTTTCTACACCTTATGCAGTTGTAGCTCTTAAGACTTTTAGTTTAGGGGCATTTCTTAGTAATTTATTGTTATTACCACTATATACAGTAGTTGTGGTACTTGGAAATATGTCTCTTATATTTAGTACAGTTTACCAATTATTTGATTTGATAAATTATGGAATGTTTACTGTCTTAATGATAATAGAATTTATTCAAAAGGTGCTTGTAGCATTATTACCAGAAATGCTTTACTTTTCTTATATTGAAAGTCTAGTTGTATTCGGATTATATCTATGTTATCTTGCAATTAAAAAGGGCTATATGCAATTTAAGTATGTTCCAATATGTATTATTTTTGTTTTAATGTTTCAAAGTTATAAAGTTTTTCCAGAGATTAGTTATATAAGTGCTAATAAGAATGACGTCGTTTTAATACAATATAAAAGGACAACAGTTGCAGTTACCACTGGAAATATTAAGGGGAAAGATTTAAAAGTGCCTGTTAAAGTAGATAGAATTTTTGAGAATTATACTGGTGAGTCAATTATAAACATTTCTCAAAGTTATGCTGTTAAATTGACACGGAATGGTGATGAATTAGAAGCTTTAGCATGTTTTACGCAAAAGACAAGTAAAAAGCAGAACATGTTATTACTTGAAAATAAAACTGAGAAAATTACACCGTTTAAAGATACAGTAAAATTAAAAAATGATGAAACGTATGTGCCATCAGGAACAATTATTAATAAATACATAATCATAGGAAACAAAGTTTTAAAATTTTCACAAGGGTTGGAGGAAATAATTGATTAATTATGCAGAGCTTGAAAAAAAAATTAAAAAAAATGAATTAGATAATTGCTATATATTTTGTGGTTCAGATGAAAAATTAATAAAAGATCATGTTGAATATATAATTAATAGTGTGCTTGACAAAAATTTTATTGATCTAAATTATTCAAAATTTGATGGTAGTAAAATAGATTTTGAGACAATTAGTGATGCTTGTGAAACTATGCCATTTATGAGTGATAAAAAGGTAGTGGTTGTATATAGGGCAACATTTTTAGAGGATAATCCTGGTGCTAAGAATTCTAATGATTTAAAGAATAAAAATTTTGCTATGCTAAATGAATATTTAAAAAATCCACCACCTCAATGTATTTTGATTATATATTATACATTTCTAAGTGATAGGGAAAAACCAAGTAATAAAATTAAAAAACTAGATAAAAAAGCATGCGTGATAAAAGTTGATAAACTAAAGGGTGAATCTCTACAGAAAATATGTAAAAATTTATTTGAAGGTGCCGGAGCAATAATTGGGAAATCAGAACTTGTTTTATTTTGTTCTCAGGTAGACAATAACATGAATATCGTATTAAATGAAGTAGAAAAACTAGTGTCATTTGCAAATGGAAGAGAGATTACTAAAAAAGATATTTTGGCAATGATGCCTCAAAAGAGTGAAAACGACATTTTTAATTTAGTTGATTATTTGTCTCAAAAAAATATTAAGAAGGCACTAGATATTTTGAATGAACTTATATACAGGGGAGAGAAAATACCATTTATATTATTTATGCTAACAAGGCAGTTTAACCTTTTATTTAATATTAAATTAGGAACTGAAAGTGGAAAAACAAAGGAGCTTTTGGCGAGTGAATTAAGGCTTCATCCATACGTTTGTGAAAAAATGATTTCGCAGAGCAATAAATTTACTATAAAAAGGTTGAAAAGGAATATTGGACTCTGTCTTGAAACAGAGAAAGTTTTAAAAAGTACTTCAACAGATGATAAGATAAATATTGAAGTCTTTATGATAAAGACTGTAATGTAAGGTTAATTATGTTTTTAATATTAAATTCAAATTACAATATAAACAAAAAATTAAAAAAACCGGTGTAAATCACCGGTTTTTTTATTATGCTGCTAAATTTAAAGCGTTTAATCTTGCTGCAAGTCTTGACTTTCTTCTTGCTGCTTTATTGATGTGAAGTATTCCTTTAGTTACAGCCATATCTAAAGCTTTAACCACACTTGCGTATGTAACTTTAGCTTCTGCAACATCACCAGTAACTAGAGCTGTTTCAAATTTTTTAACCTTAGTTTTTAAAGCAGTTTTAATCATTGTATTTCTTTCTGTTTTAACTGCAGTAATTTTAATTCTTTTTTTTGCTGATTTAATATTTGCCATTAATTTTCACCCCCCTTTGTATTTAATAACGTGTCAGCAGTTTTGGGGAAACTGCATACGAGTCTATTTAATTAATCAACTAGTATTATAGCATTAAAATATAAGCACTTCAAGGGTAAATTAATCTAGATACATAAATTTTAGTATAAGACTTATTTAAATGAGGTAGAAAGGCTAAAATAAACTTTTTTAAGAATAAGAAAAGACTATTAGGAAAGGATAATAATAAAAATGTAGTTGAGGTGAAATTATGATAAGTATAAGAACAGACTTAGCTGTGGAGGCAAAAGAAATATACAAAGAAAAAAACAATGGTGAAATACCTGGTGTTGATGTGGAGGAGTATAGCGAGGGAGATATTAAAATTACTAATGTAAAGATCGTAAGTGATATTGGAGAAAAAATGATGGGAAAACCAAAAGGTACATATATAACAATTGATATCCCTGAATTTGTTCACTATGATGGTGAGGCTATGGAAAGAGTAAGTATGGTAATGGGAGAAGTTCTATCACCACTAATAAAATTAGATGATAGTATGACGGCCCTAGTAGTTGGACTTGGGAACTGGAATGTTACTCCAGATGCAGTAGGACCAAAGGTTGTTTCTAAGATAATGGTTACTAGACATTTAAAAGAATTAGTACCAGATTCAATAGATGAAGGCATACGTCCAGTATGTGCAATATCTCCAGGAGTTCTTGGAATAACAGGTATGGAGACTGGCGAAATCATTCGTGGTATTGTAGAACGGATTAAACCGAATTTAGTAATTTGTATTGATGCATTAGCTTCTAGAAAAATGAATAGGGTGAATAGAACTATTCAGATAGGGACATCTGGAATTTCTCCAGGAGCAGGAATTGGAAACAGAAGAATGGAAATAAGTGAGAAGACCTTAGGTGTACCAGTTATTGCAATTGGTATTCCGACAGTAGTAGATGCAGCAACTCTTGCAAATGATACTATTGATTTGGTACTTGACGAGATGATTAAATCTGCAAACGAAGGCAAAGAATTTTACAATATGTTAAAATCAATTGATAAAGCAGAAAAACAAAAGATGATTGCTGAGATATTAAATCCTTATGTAGGCAATCTTGTTGTTACACCAAAAGAAATAGATATGGTAATAAATTCTGTTTCTAAAATAATAGCTAATGGAATTAATATAGCATTGCAACCGGCGTTAGATTTAGAGGATATAAATAAGTACTTAAATTAGTAATAACTATTTGAATTCCCTCATATATATTTTATAAACAGGGGGGATGAAAATGAAATACAGAGGTGAAAATTTTAAAGGCAAAAATAGAATTATGCCAAGTAAAAAAATTAATTTTATTATATGTTTTTTAAAGAAAACTAGTAATGTGAAAGTGTTTTTTTGCGGCTTCACATTGCTAATTATTTTTTTATTAGGCGTAATGATACCTAGAAGTGCGAAGGCAGATAGTGAAGAAAATTACGGAAACAATTTTTACGTTAGTGTTATTAATAATGCTTTATCTGTAATTAAGTCCTCTAATGTAGAGAGGCAAGATACAAATAGCGAAAATATGGATGGTTCAGCAGTTTTGTCATTTTTAGGAGTAGATATTTCGAATCCTATATCAATAGTAATAAAAGAAATTGCTTATTTAGATAAAAATGAAGTTAGTACAGATGTAGACAATTCAAAAACATTTACTCTTAACCCTTTTAACTTAGATGATAAGCAGGTAAGTAAATCTAAGGTCAATGTTACTAATGTGGTAGCAAAACTTTATAATCCTAGTTTGAAAGGTATATTAAATAAAGCAAAGCCACGGGTTCTTATATATCATTCTCATACATCTGAAGCCTACCGCACCTCAAACAAGGACACATCAACAACTACTGCCAGTCCAGATCAATCACGTAATGTTGTTGCTGTAGGAGATGTAATAACTGAAGAATTAGAAAAAAACTATGGAATTTCGGTTATACATGATAAAAATGTAAATGATACAGGAGATTACAATAACGCTTATAAAAAGTCTGGAGTTACATTAGATAAGTACTTAAAGCTATACGAAAAATTTGATTTAATTATTGATTTACATAGAGACAGTATAGTTAACAAGAAGGCAGTGCTTACAAAATTAAATGGTGAAGATGTAGCACAATTTATGTTCGTTGTAACAGATAAGAATCCTAGATATACTCAGCAAAAGAAACTAATAAATTCTATGATGTCAATATCAAATAGATTATACCCAGGGATTATAAGAACTAATCCAATTTGGGTTTATCACTGGGGAATGGGATTTTACAATCAAAACAGGAGCAATAATGCACTCTTAATTGAAGTAGGCACATATACTAATAGTATTCAAGAAGTAAAAAATACTGGTAAATATCTATCAAGAATAATCGCAGAGCAATTAAATGGTAAAAAGTGAATAATTTATTATAAAAAGTGCATCCTTACTAAGGAGAAGATAATAATTAATTATTATCTGTTTAAGAAAAACTTAGGGGGCATTTTTTATGTTTAAAAAAAACATTATTAAACATATATTTATACTGGTTATTTGTTTTTCTATATTTATTTATGGATTTATTGAAGTTAATATTAATAAGTCTGAATTAGTAAAGGAAAAGTCGAGATTTATAATAAGCATAAAATCAAACCCTCTAGATTTTAGAATAGAGACTAAGGGATATGTTTTTTACGTAAATGGTAAATTGTTCTTTAATATGAAAGAAAAATGTATTGATACTTATAATGATGTTTTGAAGAAATTTTAAACATATAATATAAGAGGAATTTACGTAGTTAAATAAAGTATAGTGTAAAATCACAATGCATTGACAAAAATAGATATAATTATGATATAATTCAACTAGATGCTTAGAATCAAAAAAATATTTAACATATAGTACAATGGGGGTAAAAATTAATGCAGAGCAATAGACAAAAACACATAAGAAACTTTGCGATAGTTGCACATATTGATCACGGTAAGTCTACTCTTGCAGATAGATTACTAGAAAAGACAGGTACTTTAACTAAAAGAGAAATGGAAGAGCAAGTACTTGATAATATGGATTTAGAAAGAGAAAGAGGAATCACCATAAAATCTCAACCGGCAAGGCTCGTTTATAAAAGAGAAGATGGAGAAGAATATATATTCAATCTTATAGATACTCCAGGTCACGTAGATTTTAATTATGAGGTTTCAAGGAGTTTAGCTGCTTGTGAGGGCGCAGTACTTGTAGTGGATGCGTCACAAGGGATTCAAGCTCAAACTTTAGCAAACTGTTATTTGGCACTAGATAATGATCTTGATATTGCACCAGTTATTAATAAAATAGATCTTCCTAGTGCAAGGCCAGATGAAGTAATTAAGGAAATCGAGGATGTAATAGGTATTGAAGCCCTTGATGCTCCACGAATTTCGGCGAAAACTGGACTTAATATAGAAGATGTTTTAGAAGCAGTAGTAAACAAGATTTCACCACCTAGTGGGGATGAAGAAGCACCACTTAAAGCTTTGATTTTTGACTCTTTTTATGATAGTTATAAAGGAGTTGTATGTTATGTAAGAATTAAAGACGGTAAAGTTAAACCAGGAACAAAGATTAAACTTATGAATACTAATAAGGTATATGAGGTAGTAGAAGTTGGAGTGTTTGTTCCAAATTATCTTCCAGTAGCAATGTTAAGTGCTGGTGATGTTGGATATATAACTGCATCTATAAAAAATGTTAGGGATGCACGTGTTGGTGATACTGTAACAGAAGCGGATAGACCGGCATTAAATGCACTTAAGGGATATAAACCAGCGATTCCAATGGTGTTTAGTGGTATTTATCCTATAGATGGTGCAAGGTATGGAGAATTAAAAGAGGCATTAGAAAGACTTCAGTTAAATGATGCAGCATTAGGGTTTGAACCAGAAACATCTATTGCGCTAGGTTTTGGATTTAGATGTGGATTCTTAGGTCTTCTTCATATGGAAATAATACAAGAAAGAATAGAGCGAGAATTTAATTTAGATATCATAACTACAGCACCATCAGTTATATATAAAGTAATGAAAACTAGTGGAGAATTAATAGAGATAACAAATCCTACAAATCTTCCAGAACCTACAGAAATTAGTTATATGGAAGAACCAATAGTTAAAGCGTCTATCATAACACCATCGGAGTATCTTGGATCGGTTATGGAGTTATGCCAACAAAAAAGAGGCGTATACATTGATATGAAATATATAGAAACTACTAGAGTTGTGTTAAATTACAATTTGCCGCTTAATGAAATAGTATATGACTTTTTTGATGCATTAAAATCAAGAACAAAAGGTTATGCATCCTTTGATTATGAATTAAAGGGATATGTAACAGCTAATCTTGTAAAGTTAGATATTTTACTTAAGGGAGAAAAAGTTGATGCTCTGTCTATGATTGTTCCAGAGGAATCAGCTGCTCATAGAGGAAGAATTATGGCTGAAAAATTAAAAGAACATATACCAAGACAAATGTTTGAAATACCAATACAAGCATCTATAAATGCAAAGGTAATTGCAAGAGAAACTGTAAAAGCACTTCGAAAAGATGTTTTAGCTAAATGTTATGGTGGAGATATTTCAAGAAAGAAAAAATTATTATCAAAGCAAAAAGAAGGTAAAAAGAGAATGAGACAAGTTGGAAGTGTAGAAGTTCCACAAGAAGCATTCATGGCTATACTTAAAGTAGATTAAAAATATAGATTTGAAAAAGATAATTAAAGTGAGGATAAAATATGAAGAAAGTTGCTTTATATATTCATATTCCTTTTTGCAAGCAGAAGTGTTTATATTGTGATTTTCCATCACTAGCTGGCAAAGAGGATTGTATGCTTGATTATTCTGCAGCACTTGCAAAGGAAATAGATAATATAAAGGATAAAAAAATAAAAACTATTTTTATAGGTGGGGGAACTCCCACCTATTTATCTTTAGCGGGCTGGAAAATAATAAAAAAAAGTATTGATGCATTAGATATATGTGATGATTTAGAGTTTACAGTGGAGGGTAATCCAGGAACATTTACAAAAGAAAAATTGAACTTCCTAAAAGAAATGGGAGTAAATAGACTTAGTATCGGACTTCAAGCCTGGCAGGATTAACTTTTAAAAGAACTCGGAAGAATTCATACTATAGAAGATTTTAAACAAAGCTTTGAAATGGCTAGAAAATTAGGTTTTGATAACATAAATGTAGATTTGATGTTTGGACTTCCATCTCAAACTATCAAGCAATGGAAAGAAACCCTGCAGAATGTAACTAAGCTTAATCCAGAGCATTTATCTTGCTATAATTTAATAGTAGAAGAGGGTACAGAGTTTTATAAAAGATTTGAAAAAGGTACATTGAATCTCCCAGATGAGGAAATGGATAGAAGTATGTATGCTAAAACAATAAAATTTTTAAGCGAAAAGGGATATATACAATATGAAATCTCTAATTTTTCGAAAAACAATAAGAAATGTAGACATAATCTAGTATATTGGGAATTGGATGAATATATTGGGTGCGGTTCTTCTTCTCATTCGTATAGTGGAGGCTATCGGTATAGAAATGAAGGTAATATAGAAAAATATATTGAAAAAATGAATCATGATAATGGTGCTATAGTTGAAAAAACAAAAAATTCTTTTAAAGATAATATGGAAGAGTTTATGTTCATGGGACTTAGAAAAACTGAAGGTGTTAATAAAAACGAATTTAAGAAAAGATTTGATAAAGATATGGATGAAGTTTACTCTGATGTAATTGATAAATATACAAACACTGGTTTTATGACAGAAACTCCTGATAGTATTTTTTTAACCTTCGATGGTATTGAGGTATCAAATGTGATTATGGCGGATTTTTTATTATAAATTATATTAATCTTGAAAACAAAACTTGTCTTTTAAACGTGTTAAGTAGAAAATGGGAGATAAATAGAGTATTTAAGACTTAGTTTGAAATAAAAGATAAAAAATAGCTGTAGTGAAAAAACAAGGTTATTGACAAAATCCATAATAAATGATACTTTAAATGTATACCCGTTAGCACTCAACGGAAGCGAGTGCTAATAAAAGAGGTGATATTATGGAAATGGATGAAAGAAAAATTAAAATACTTCAGGCTATAATAACAGATTATATAAATAATGGTGAGCCTGTAGGGTCCAGAACCATAGCTAAAAAGTATGATTTAGGTATTAGTTCAGCTACAATAAGAAATGAAATGTCAGACCTCGAAGAAATGGGTTATATCGAACATATACATACCTCATCTGGTAGAAAACCATCAGATAAAGGTTATAGATTATATGTTGATAGACTTATGGAACTTACAAAATTATCTTCTGAGGAAGAATATATGATTAAAAATCATCTTATTAATGCCGCACTGTATGAAGTTGATAAAATTGTTAAGCAAGCAACACAAATGCTTTCTCTTCTTACAAACCTTACATCTATAGTAAAAGCGCCTTCTGTTCAAAAAAGCTGTATAAAATATATTCAGCTAATGAATTTGGATTCTATAAGTATTTTGTTTGTAATTATTACAGACAGTGGTATTATCAAAAATAATGTTATAAAGGTTAGTAAGCCAATTGGCAATGCTACTATAGAAAAACTTACCAATATACTTAATTTTAGATTAGGAAAACTTACAATTGAACAGATAAATTTAGAAGTTATCAATAATCTTAAAAGTGATTTAGCTTCTTATGAAGAAATATTTGCAGGTATTATTCCTGCCTTATATGATAGTTTATCTGGCGTTGAATCTTCAGAAGTTTATATTCAAGGCGCTGCTAATATATTTAATTACCCTGAGTATAACGATATAACCAAAGCTCGAGAGTTCTTAGTCTTGGTAGATAATAAAGAAAGCATAAATAGTTTACTAGGTACTAATGATAATACTTCTAAGATTACAATTAAAATCGGTGGTGAAAATTTTGTTGAGTGTGCAAGGGAGTGCAGTATTATAACAGCAGTTTATAGTGCTTCTGGAGTTCCACTTGGATCCATTGGTGTCATAGGGCCAACAAGAATTCCCTATGGGAAAGTTATCTCAGTATTAACTGGAGTAGTTAAAGAATTGAATGATAATATAGCTCAAATTTATAATGACCATAGATAAAATTTTAAATTAAGAAATTTGTTTTGAGCAAGATTTGGAGGAATGATTGAGTGAATACGAATAATGAAGAAATGCTAGACGAACAAAATACAGAGGTTTCAAATGAAAGTCCAAGTTCAGTTGATGAAACTAACGAAGTTCAAGAAAACAAAAAAAAGACTGAGGACAACTCAAATGAAACAACAGAAGAAAATGAAACGCAAGAAGAAAATGAAGTATTAGAACAACCTGAAATAGTAGATGAAGATGAAGAAGTTGAAGAACTTTTAGAAAGTGATAAAGAGAAAGATATGAGAAAAAGTAAAAAGAAATTAGAAGCCGAAAACAAAACTTTACAAGATAATGTTGATTCTTTTAAGGATAAACTTTTAAGGACAACTGCAGAGTATGAAAATTTTAGGAAAAGAACAACAAAGGAAAAACAAAACATATACACAGATGCTTGTGGGGATGTTTTAAAAGAAATTCTACCAGTACTTGATAACTTAGAAAGAGCACTTTCCATTGAAGGTGGTGGGGATGAGCTAAGAACCGGTGTAGAAAATACAGTTAAATTATTTAATGCTGCATTTAAAAAACTAGGCATTGAAGAATTGTCCTCAACAGGTGACTTTGATCCTAACTTACACAATGCAGTAATGCATGTAGAAGATGAACAATATGGGGTAAATCAAATTGTAGAAGTATTACAAAAGGGATATAAAAAAGAAGATAAAGTATTAAGACATAGTATGGTTAAAGTTGCTAATTAAAGATTCAAATTATAAAAAATACAAATATTATAGCACTTATTAATTGTTATGGTATAAAAGGAATATAGGGAGGATTTAATAATGGGAAAAATTATAGGAATAGATTTAGGTACAACAAATTCATGTGTAGCAGTAATGGAGGGTGGAGAAGCAGTTGTAATTTCTAATTCAGAAGGTGCAAGAACTACACCATCTGTAGTTTCATTTCAAGCAAATGGAGAGAGATTAGTAGGTCAAGTAGCTAAAAGACAAGCAATCACAAACCCAGATAAAACAATAATGTCAATAAAAAGACAAATGGGTACAGATCATAAAGTAACAGTAGACGGAAAAGCACATACACCACAAGAAATTTCTGCATATATTTTACAAAAAATAAAAGCAGATGCTGAAGCTTATTTAGGAGAAAAAGTTACAGAAGCTGTTATAACTGTACCAGCTTATTTCAATGATAGTCAAAGACAAGCAACAAAAGATGCAGGAAAAATAGCAGGTCTTGAAGTTAAGAGAATAATAAATGAACCAACAGCAGCAGCACTAGCATATGGTCTAGATAAAATGGATGTTAACCAAAAGATATTAGTATATGATTTAGGTGGCGGTACATTTGATGTATCTATATTAGAACTTGGTGATGGTTTATTCGAAGTTAAATCAACTAACGGAAATACAAAACTTGGTGGAGATGACTTTGATGAAAAAGTTGTGAACCATATTGCAGATACTTTTAAAGCAGATAATGGAATAGATTTAAGAAATGATAAAATGGCACTTCAAAGACTTAAAGAAGCTGCTGAAAAAGCAAAAATCGAATTATCATCATCAACACAAACAAATATTAATCTACCATTTATCACAGCTGACGCAACAGGTCCTAAGCATATAGATATGAATTTAACAAGAGCAAAATTTAATGAGTTAACTCATGATTTAGTTCAATCAACAATAGAACCAATGAAAAAAGCAATTGCAGATGCAGGTTTATCTCTTAATGAAATAGATAAAATTGTACTTGTAGGTGGTTCAACAAGAACACCAGCAGTTCAAGATGCAGTTAGAGAATTTACTGGTAAAGAACCTTCAAAGGGAGTAAATCCAGATGAATGCGTTGCACTTGGTGCAGCAATTCAAGCAGGAGTATTAAGTGGAGAAGTTAAAGATGTATTACTTCTTGATGTAACTCCATTAACTCTTGGAATTGAAACTTTAGGTGGAATAGCTACTCCTCTAATAGAGAGAAATACTACAATTCCAGCTAAAAAGAGTCAAGTATTCTCAACAGCAGCAGATGGTCAAACATCAGTTGAAATTAACATTGTTCAAGGTGAACGTCAAATGGCTGCAGGTAACAAAACTTTAGGAAGAGTTACTTTATCCGGAATTGCAGCAGCACCAAGAGGTATTCCACAAATAGAAGTTACTTTTGATATAGACGCTAATGGTATTGTTAATGTATCAGCTAAAGATAAAGGAACAGGAAAAGAAGCTAAAATAACAATTACAGCATCAACTAATTTAAGTGATGATGAAATTGATAAAGCAGTTAAAGAAGCAGAGAAATTTGCAGGAGAAGATAAAAAGAGAAAAGAAGAAATAGAAATTAAGAATAATGCAGAACAGTTAGTATACCAAACTGAAAAAAGCTTAACTGACCTTGGAGAAAAAGTATCAGAGGAAGATAAGAAAGACATTGAAGGCAAATTAGAAGCTCTTAAAAAGATTAAAGATGGAGACGATACTGAAGCTACAAAGAAATCTACAGAAGAATTAACTGAAGCATTTTATGCAGTAACTACAAAAATATATCAAGCTGAAGCAGAATCAGCAAAAGCTGGAGAAGCTGCTCAAGGTGGAGATAATGCTGAAGGAAACACTGAAAATGATGACAATGTAGTGGATGCTGATTATAAAGTAGAAGAAGACAAAAAAGACGAAGATAAAAAATAAGATAAATAATTAACAAAACAACTAAATTAGGGATGGGTAACTACCCTTCCCTAATTTTAGTTTATCTTAATTAAAACAGTATTATTAATTGTTATAGAAGAAATATATAATAATAGTTGTATTATTTTAAGGATTAGTTATACTATATAAGTATATATATTTTAGGTGGTGAAGAGTTGAATGGCAAATAAAGATTATTATGAAACACTTGGCGTAGGTAAAGATGCCAGTGAAGAAGATATCAAGAAAGCTTTTAAAAAGGGTGCGTTAAAGTACCATCCAGATAGAAATCCAGATAATAAAGAAGCTGAAGAAAAATTCAAAGAATTGAATGAGGCATACCAAGTTTTGTCAAATAGTGATAAAAGGTCTAGGTATGATCAATATGGTACAGCTGATGCTAATGGAGCAGGATTTGATGGTGGCTCTGATTATTCAGGATTTGGTGGTTTTGGAGATATATTTGGTGATATATTTGGAGGCGGATTCTCGTCAAGAAATCAGAATGGTCCCAAAAAAGGTGCAGATTTAGAATATAATATAAATCTAACTTTTGAAGAGTCTGTATTTGGTGTAGAAAAAGATGTATCAATTACAAGAAATGAAAAATGTGGTGATTGTAGCGGTAGTGGTGCTAAAGCTGGTACAACGCCTAAGACTTGTGATAAATGTGGTGGAAATGGGCAGATAAAAGTTCAGAGGAATACTGCATTTGGAAGTTTTGCTAGCATGAGCACTTGTGATAAGTGTGGTGGTAGTGGTAAGATAATTTCTGAACCATGTAAAACTTGTCATGGTTCTGGAAAACAAAGAAAAAATAGAAAAATTAAGGTTAATATTCCAGGTGGAGTTGATACCGGAAATGTTATGCCACTAAGAGGTCAAGGCGAACAAGGTGAAAAGGGTGGACCAGCAGGCGATTTATATATAAATATCAGAGTAGCTCCTCATAAAACTTTTAAGAGAAAAGGAATTGATATTCATATAGAATCACATATAAGCTTTGGGTATGCATCCATGGGTACTGAAATTAAAGTGCCAACGGTAGATGGGGATGTTAAATACAAAGTTCCTGGTGGAACACAATCTGGTACTGTCTTTAGACTTAAGGGTAAGGGAATACCTAGAGTAAACGGACATGGAAGAGGAGATCAATACGTAAAGGTTATTGTTGATATTCCAAAATCTTTGAATGATAAACAAAAGGAAGCTCTTAAACTATTTATGCAAGCTAGTGGTGAAAGTGTAGAAATTTTTGAAGAAAACAAAAAATCTTTTGTAGATAAAATACTAGGTAAATAATAATGAAAAACTTCGTTTTGTGAAACGGGGTTTTTTATTTTAAATAAGGAGAATATAAATGGATAAAGATTGGATTGAGATAACTATAATAACAAGTAGTGAGGCGGTTGAAGCGGTTTCTGCAATGCTATATAATACTGGAGTTGAGGGGGTATCTATTTTGGATCCATTAGATTTGATTTATAGAAGGGATCATACTACGGATTGGGACTATTTTGATGAGAGCATTATTGATACAAAGAGTGGTGTTGTTATTAAGGGATACTATAAAAAAGATCAGCATTTTAATGAACATTTAGAAGAAATTAAAATAGGAGTAAATAATTTACCTAGCTTTGGACTAGATAAAGGAGCAGGGTCTGTTACTGCGCAGAAGGTAAATGAGGAGGATTGGGAAAATAACTGGAAGAAGTATTATAAACCATTAAAGGTTGGAGAAAAGATAGTCATAAAGCCTATATGGGAACAGTACAATGAAAATCCCGGTGAAATAATTGTTCAGCTAGATCCAGGTATGGCCTTCGGAACTGGTTCTCATGAGACTACCAGGATGTGTATAAAGGCATTAGAAAGGTATGTAGACGATAGTTCAACTGTTTTTGATATAGGTACAGGGTCTGGAATATTAGCTATCACAGCAGCCAAGCTTGGGGCTAAGAAAACTGTAGGAGTTGATTTAGATCCAGTTGCTGTAGACTCTGCAAAGCAGAATGTTTCATATAATGATATAGATAACATTGAGATATTGTACGGAGACCTACTTGAGGTTGTTAAAGGAAAGGCTAATATAGTTATTGCTAATATAATGGCTGATATAATCATATTCCTAACAGATCAAGTTAAAGAAATTATAACTAAGGGTGGATATTTTATATCTTCAGGAATAATTTTATGTAAAAAAGACGAAGTAATAAATAATCTAATAAAGTGTGGATTCACAATTGAGGAGATAAATGTAGAGGGAGAATGGGTTTGTATAGTTGCAAAATTATAGTAAATGTATAAGTTAGGGGAGAATAAATAATGCATAAATTTTTTGTACCCAAAAGTAATATAAATGATAATAAAGCTATTATAGAAGGCGAAGATGTAAAACATATATATAAGGTATTAAGGCTTCAGGTTGGTGAAAATGTAAGTGTTAATAATTGTGAGGGCGTTGA
Source organism: uncultured Clostridium sp. (assembly GCF_937920395.1). Classification (GTDB taxonomy): domain Bacteria; phylum Bacillota; class Clostridia; order Clostridiales; family Clostridiaceae; genus Clostridium_AD. The sequence goes on from NZ_CALEVF010000039.1 coordinate 62,068, forward strand.
ATACATAGGTGAAATAACTTCTATAGACAAAAAACTTGTAAATATAAATCTTCTTAAAGAAAATCCTATAAATAACGAAAGTCCTGTTGAGGTATACTTATTTCAAGGTATGCCTAAATCTACAAAAATGGATTTAATAGTTCAAAAGAATACTGAACTAGGAGTTAAAGCAATAACCCCTATAATTACACATAGGGTAGAAATTAAAACTGAGATAATGGAATTTAAAAAAGATAAGGAACTTGATAAAAAGATAGTTAGATGGAATAGGATAGCTCTTGAAGCTTCTAAGCAAAGTAAAAGAAGTTTAATACCGATAATTAATGCACCTATAGATTTTGATAATTTACTTATCGAATTAAAAGCTATGGATTTAGTGGTAGTACCCTATGAAAATGAAGAGGGTTATGGAATGAGAAAATTAGTCAAAGATATAGATAAAGAAAACATTAATAAAGTTGCAATTATTATAGGACCTGAGGGTGGATTTGAGGAATATGAAATATTAAAACTTAAAGAGATAGGAGCAAAAATCATAACTTTAGGACCTCGAATACTTAGAACAGAAACAGCAGGATTCACATGCTTAAGTTTAATAATGTATGAGCTATCTGACCTTGGTGGAAGTTTAAAATAAACATTCTAATTAATTTATTTAAAAGGAAAATTAACTTTTATGTTGAATAGTATAGTATAGGATGAATTGGAGGTGATAATGTGGAAAAGGGTTGTGTGGAAAAGGTCGATTGTCTTTTTTGTAAAATCATAAAAAAACAAATTCCATCAGAAATGTTATATGAAGATGACAAAGTTATAGTTATTAAAGACATAAGTCCTCAGGCACCAGTACATGTTATAATTATTCCAAAACAGCATATTGATAATTTAAATTGCTTAAAGGAAGATCAGTCAGAAATAATAGGGCATATATTTATGGTTGCAACTAAGGTTGTACAGACTTTAGGAATTGCAAATACTGGATATAGGATTGTTTCTAATTGTGGTGAGCAAGGGGGTCAAACAGTTCAACATATACATTTTCATTTGCTCGGTGGAAGATTGCTTGAGTGGCCACCTGGTTAATTTATAATAATTTAATAAATTGAATTTTTGATAATGTTTTATAAAAAAGCATTATATATATAACAAAACAGCAATGAAAATGTTGACATTATGTAAAGCAGTGTTGTATAATAAAAAATGTACTATTTAGGCCCCGCATTAGCTGCTTTTAAATTGAATTGAGCTAGCGGAGGGAGGGATAATGATGTCAGAAATTAAAGTTGGAACAGACGAGACAATTGAGAATGCTTTAAGAAGGTTTAAGAAAAAGTGTGCAAGAAGTGGAGTGCTCGGAGAAGTAAGAAAAAGAGAGCACTACGAAAAACCAAGCGTTAAAAAGAAATTGAAATCAGAAGCTGCAAGAAAAAGAAAATTTAAATAGATTTTTTAAATTGAGAAAGACAAGATTTGTTTTATAATGTAAAAGAGTCTTGTTATAATACCTTCCTCAGCAGTAACTAAATCATAAATTTAGAGCTATTCAAAAAAAAGCAGTGGTGGTATTGGGATATAATGGTATGAAAATGTAAAGAAAAGTTATGTTTATCTCATTACCTTAAGTTAAAGGTGAATTAGATGGTAAACTTGATTGCAAAATAATATTTTAATAAATAAAAGATTCAGCATTTGCTGGGTCTTTTTTTTATTTTAAAAAATTATAAATGGTTATTAATTAGACACTTTTTTCATAAATTTAATATGAAGTATTTTGTGAGGTGAGTGTATGAGTAATAAATTTTATAAAACAAGAGAAATGATTGCGAGTAAGTTAGATTTGCCAAAAGATATACTGTTGGATTTACCCAAAATCACTATTTTGTCAAATAATGAAATAAACATAGAAAATCATAAGGGAATAGTAGTATTTGAAGAAGAAGAAATAAAAATAAATTCCAATGTGGGCCCAATTTCGATATATGGTAAAAATTTTAAAATATTATTTATAGGAGGAAACACAATAACTTTAAGTGGTAATTTTAAATCAGTTGTGTATGAAAGTCATGAATAATTTTAAAAAATATAAAAAAGGTAATGTCACAATGGAAATTCAATCATTAATTCCAGAAAAATTTATAAATTTATTATGGAAAAATGATGTTGTAGTAAAAAACATACGAAAAATTAATATAACAACGGTGATTTTAGAAGTAAAACTAAGTGATTATGGTGAAATTAGTAAAGTGGCAAAACGAACAGGTACTAGAGTAAAAATTATTGGAAGAAGTGGAATGTCATTTTTTTTAATAAAATTAAAGAGTCGATCCGCTCTCTTAATTGGAATGATTTTATTTGGCAGTATAATATATTATCTATCTACGTTTGTATGGAATATAGAAATTAGTACAGAAAACTACATAAGTCCATATGAACTCAGAAATCAAATTAAAGGATTTGGTGTAATACCGGGAATGAGGAAAAAAAACGTAGATGTGTATGAAATTGAAAGCAAAATTCTAAGAAGTAATGATGAAATAATGTGGGTAAAGGCAAGAATTGACGGTGTTAAATTAAAAGTAGATGTGATAGAAAGGCAGTCTCCACCTATCATAGTTAGCAATAAAAACCCTTGTAATTTAATAGCGAGTAAAGATGGTGTAGTGGCTAGAGTATACACGACGGATGGCACATCCATTGTGAAAGATGGGGACTCAGTGCAAAAGGGTGATATATTAGTTAATGGTGAGCAAGGCAAAGAAGGTAGTGTTTACCCTGTACATGCAAAAGGTGAAGTTATAGCAAGAACTTTTTATGAACAGATTAAAGAAGCGCCAATAAGCAAAGTAACAAGGGTAAGAACAGGGAACATTTTTAGTAATTTTTACATTAAATTAGGAAATAAAAAAGTTTATCTCAAAAATAGCTTAAATCCCTATAAGACTTATGATAAAATAGAAAATAACAATAAGTTTGTCTGCAAAGAAACATATTACGAAGTTAAAGTGAAAAATATACCTACGGATGTTACTAAAACACAAGATGAAATATATTTTAACATTTTAAGAAAGTTAGATAAAAGTGTAAAGATCATTAATAAAATAGAAAGTGTAAAAAAAGAAAATAATAAATATTCTATAAGAGTATTGGTCCTTGCTGAAGAAAATATTGCGCAGGAGGCAAATATAGTACCCGAAAAAAATAGTGAATCACAAAAAAATAGTAAAACCAAAAAGATAGCACAATAAAGATTAATAGATTCTTAATTTACTTGAGTAAAAAAGGTGGTATAGGTATGAGAAAGATCAGGGAGCTTATAAACTTAAAGAAAACAAAGCCATATGTAATTTTTATAGTTACGACGATTATAATGTATTCAATTTTAGTAACAGCTTTAGTTCCTAAAAAGTACACTTTAAATGTTGGAGATATTGCCAAGGGAGATATAAAAGCTCCAAGAGAAGTTGAAAATGAACTTGCCACAAAAAGTGATATAAATAAGGCTATAAAAAATGTAGGGGAAAAAACAATAAAAGTTCCTGTTAATGAGAAGTCTATGGAAAATATATCTAAGCTATTTTCTACAGTAAGTAAATTAAATGTTGCCGATGTTAATAAATCAGATGTTGTTAACAATGAAGATGCAGCTACGAAACTAGTCTTAGAAAAGGAGAAAATAGAACTATTAAAAAAAAGCAGTCCAGTTTCCAATTTTACTTATGAAAACTATCAGTTTTTAATAAATTTAGATATTAAACAAGCTGATGAATTAGAAAAATTCATCAAAAAAACAATCACGACACTTTATGATATAACTACAATTAATGAAAATAAGCCTGAAGAAATTGTTATGGCTAAAGGGATGATTGCAACAACGTTTATAAACTCAAATTTTCCTAAGAATATAAGAGAAATAGGAATAGCGATTGCAAATGTAGAAGTTCGTCCTAATACAATATATGATAAGGCAAGTACAGATATAGCCATTAAAGAAGCCGAAAAGAATGTTAAACCGATTATTGTTAAGAAGGATCAAATTATTGTAAAAGAGGGTGAACCAATAACTGCGGAGCAGATGTCACTACTCGAATCATTGGGACTCCTAGATAATGCTAATAATTTCAATTCGTCATTATATTTAAGTTTAGCAGCACTTGTTTGTTTCGTAATTCTGATTCAATGGTTCTATTTATACAAGTACCATCAGTCAATTTATTATGATACAAAAAAATTAATTATGATTAATATTCTTAGCATAATTTCAATACTGCTAGCAAGAGTTCTAGGCATAATATCTATATTTGTAATTCCACTAGCTTGCGTTCCTATGCTTATGGCCATTTTAATAAGTGATGAAGTAGCTATAGCATTAAGTATTCTTAATTGTATTCTAATTAGTGTTGCAGTTAATTTTAATTTTGAAGTTACAATACTCGCCGTACTAAACTCTATTGCAGGTGTTATTATGCTTAAAAAAATGCAACAAAGAAATGATATATTATATTCATCCTTATATATTGCAATGGTGAACTTGGTTATGTATCTATCTATGGGATTTTTGCTTAGTAATAGTATAATGGATGTATTAAAGAAAGCAGGACTGGTTTATATAGCAAGTTTAGTAGCTGGAACACTTACTATAGGATTTTTACCATTTTTCGAAAGCTTTTTTGATATTGTAACTACAGTAAAACTTTTGGAGCTGTCAAATCCGAACCACCCTTTATTAAAGAGGCTACTTTTAGAAGCACCAGGTAGTTATCATCATTCTGTACTTGTAGCTAATTTAGCAGAGGTTGCCGCGGAATCAGTTGGAGCAAATCCAGTTCTAGCAAGGGCCTGCGCATACTACCATGATATTGGCAAGATAAAGAGACCTTATTTCTTTAAAGAAAACCAATTAGGAAATGATAATCCACATGATAAAATAACTCCAAATTTGAGTACACTTATAATTATTTCTCACGTGAAAGACGGACTTGAGCTTGCAAAAGAATATAAAATACCTAAGGTTATTCAAGACGTGATAGTGCAACATCATGGCACAACTTTAGTTAAGTATTTTTATATAACTATGAAAAATGCTAGTGAAAATCCAGATGAAATTAGAGAAGAAGATTTTAGGTATAAGGGACCTAATCCGGAGAGTAAAGAAGCAGCAATTATAATGCTTGCAGATGCAGTTGAAGCAGCTGTAAGATCAATTGCAAATCCTACTAAAGGTAAAATAGAGGAAATGGTCAATAATTTGATAAAAGATAGGCTTAATGATGGACAATTAGATAATTGCGATTTAACTTTAAAAGATTTAGAAAAGATAAGAAAATCTTTTTTAAAAGTGCTTACAGGGATATACCATGAGAGAATAGAATATCCACTAGATAAATGGGAAAATGATAAGTCTATTGAGAATAAGGAGCAAATTAAAATAAACTAGAATAATAAAATGATTAGGTATCTCTAAAAAAAGAACAAGTTAAGGAGTGAAAAAAAGTATGATTTTAATTGACAATAGGCAAAATAAAATTGAAGTTACAAAGGAACTTGAAACTGTAATAAAGGATGTTATTGAGTATACACTAAAAGAGGAAAAACTTCTTATAGATAACGAGGTTAGTGTTATATTTATAGATAATGAAGAAATTAAAGAAATAAATAAAAAGTATCGTGGAATAGATAAAATTACGGATGTGTTATCTTTCCCAATGTTAAATTATCCAGAAAACAAGGTTTTTAAAGAAGTGTATATAAATCATAAATTTGACGAGAGTGATTTATATGATGAAAAATTAGTAATTGGTGACGTAGCGTTGTCACTTGAAAAATCAAAAGAGCAAAGTGAGGAATTCGGGCATTCCTTCATTCGTGAATGTGCTTATCTTACAGTACACTCAATTTTGCATTTACTTGGATATGACCATATGGAGGAAAATCAAAAAAACATTATGAGAAAAAGAGAAGAAGAAATATTAAACAATTTTAGTTTAGCAAGATAAAATACAGTAGGGTTATTCTTATGTGCCTTACCTGCGAGAAAATTTTTAAAGGTGGTCAAGTATGAAGGTGAAAAAATTAGTTGATAGTTTTAATTATGCGATTGAAGGAATTATATACTCGATTCGTACACAAAGAAATATGAAGATACATATGGTAACTACTATATTAGTACTTACTGCTACGTTTTTTTTTGATCTTTCAAAAATAGAACTTTTAATTATTACTATAACCATAACACTAGTGATAGTGGCTGAAATGATAAACACTGCAGTAGAATGTGCGATAGATGCCACAACAAATTTCTATCATCCACTAGCTAAAATTGCTAAAAATGTGGCGGCTGGAGCAGTACTTGTAACTGCTATAAATTCAGTCCTAGTTGGATATATAATATTTTGGGATAGAGTCACTCCGTTTAATAAGACGGTGATGCTAAAAATTAAAAGATCTGACCCTCACATGATTTTTTTTATACTTGTCATAGTTTGTATTGCAACTGTTGTAGTTAAAGCCATTTATGGAGAAGGAACTCCACTTAGAGGTGGTATGCCGAGTGGCCATAGTACTATAGCATTTTCTGTGGCAACAACTATAACATTATTAACTAATGAACCTTTAATTATGGTGTTATCTTATTTTATAGCTCTAATTGTTGCACAAAGTAGGGTTGATTCAGAAATTCATTCTGTCTTAGAAGTCGTGTTTGGTGGTATTTTTGGTACATTATTAACATTGTTACTATTTAAAATTTTAGGATGATAACTTTATTTATTGACAATGAAAAGTACTTTAAATATAAATATAATAATATTGAAATACTAGTATTTAGTGATATAATTATTATACATGACTTTTAGGTTAGGAATATTAATATAATATTAATAAAAATGAAAAATTATATGATTAAGCGAATTGGTAATATATTATAAGATTAGGTGTTTTTATAAAAGAAAATTTATTAAGGTAAGATAGAAACAAAAACTATTTACTTAAGATAAAAAGAAGGAGGATATATGTTTAAATCAGGATTTGTAACAATTATTGGAAGACCTAATGTAGGAAAATCTACATTAATAAATTATATAATGGGGGAGAAATTATCAATTGTGTCAAATAGACCCCAAACTACAAGAAATAATATACAAACAATTTTAACAACTAAGGAATCTCAAATAATATTTGTGGATACTCCAGGAATGCATAAACCTAGACATAAACTAGGAGAATACATGGTTAAGGTAGCGAAACAGTCGGCAAATGAGGTAGATGTTATATTATTTATAACTACACCAGGTGATGAAATTGATATGGGTGATAAGCATATTCTTGAACAGTTTAAAGGAACTAAAATACCAGTGTTTTTATTAGTAAATAAGATAGATGAGAACACTCAAGAGAGAGTCGCTAAAACAGTTCAAGGTTATTCTGAGTATTTTGATTTTAAAGAAATAATACCAATAGCTGCTATAAAAGGAAAGAATGTTGACATAGTTACAAAACTTGTAGAAGAGAACATGCCAGAGGGCCCTCTATATTATCCAGAAGATATGGTTACAGATCAACAAGAAAGATTTATTATTACTGAGATCGTAAGAGAAAAGGCTTTAAAATTATTATCACAAGAAGTTCCTCATGGAATAGCAGTTGAAATTATTTCTATGAAGAGAGATAAAAATGAAATTTACGATATAGATATTAACTTACTTTGTGAAAAAGATTCTCATAAGGGTATAATAATCGGAAAAGGTGGAAAAACATTAAAGAAGATTTCTACTTATGCAAGACAAGATATAATGAAATTATTGGGAGAAAATATTCATTTGAGATTGTGGGTTAAGGTAAAGAAAGAATGGAGAGATACTTCGAGCATTTTAAAAGAACTTGGATATAAATAGGAGATGATCTTCTGGCAATCTTAAAAACTAGAGCTATCGTCATTAAGACACAAGAATTTAAAGAAAATGATAAGTTAGTCTGGTTATTTACTGAAGATTTTGGTAAAGTAACAGCTATAGCAAAGGGCGCAAGGAAAAGTAAAAGTAGGTATATATCATCGACTTTACCTTTTTGTTATGGCGAATTTGTGCTTTTCAAAGGAAGAAACTTATATACAATAAACGAAGTTACAATTATAGATTCATTTCAGCAATTATTAAGAGATTTGGATACAATTACATATGCCTCATATTTTAATGAATTAATTGACATAACGCTTGAAAATGATGAGGTTCATAAAGAACTTTTTAAAGACTTAGTTACTGCTTTTTATTTTATTAAAAATGATGTTATGGATATAGAGATTCTGGCAAGGGCTTTTGAAATAAGAATCTTGAAAGCAACAGGATATGAATTGAATTTTGATAAGTGTGTAAGATGTAGAAAAAAAATAGCTATTTCAAATTATATAGATTTGATATCTTATGGTCCAATTTGCAAGGAATGTGAAAAACTAAATAGTATATATATATCAAATCCAACATATAATACATTAAAATTTTTAAATAACTTTGGTATGGATAAAATTAATAGAATCAGTGTATCTAAAACATCAAAACTTGAATTATATAAAATTTTATCACTTATCATTTCTCAAAATTATACAAGAAAGCCCAAAAGCTTAGAAATGTTTGATTACTTAACAACAATTTAAGGAGGATGATTTTAATGGAAGAAATTACACTTGAAAAGATTGATATTATTAAGGAACGGACAGGAGTTTCATATACTGATGCTAAGGCTGCACTGGTGGAATGTGAAGGTAATGTAGTTGATGCTTTGATTTATATCGAAGCAAAAGAACAAAAATCAGCTAAATTTAATATGGATGAAATGTATACTACTAAGGATGAGTTTTTAGCATGGATAAAAGAGATAGCAAGAAAAGGTAATGTAACACGGATAAAAATTAAAAAAGATGATAAAGTTGTTATAGATATTCCTGTTAATGCAGGTATTGCAGTAGGTATAATTGGATTATACATACCGGCACTATTTGGTATAGGCATATTTGCAGCAGTAGTAACAAATGTTACAATAGAGATAACTAAAGCAGATGGTAGCGTAGAAATAATTAATACTATGATTAAAAATACCGTTGATGATGTGGTAAGCAAAATGAGCGATATGGGTGAGGATGTAAAAGAAAAATACAATGAAACAAAAGATAGTTTTAGCAAAGGTACTAAAGATAATAAAGATAGTAACACTGACAATGTATATCAATATACTGTAAAGTTTGAAGAAAAAGATAAAGAAGAAGACAAAGAAGCAGACAAAGAAGAAGATAAAAAAGAAGATAAAAAAGAAGATAAAAAAGAAGATAAAAAAGAAGATATAGAAAATGAAAATACTAAAGAGAAAGAATAAAATAGTGATTTTATATTGCTATTTTAGCATTAGAAAATAGAATAAAAATAGTTTTTTATTTTGTAAAGCCAGCAGCTATTAGTTGCTGGCTTTACAAAAGTTGAAAATATAATAATTAGGACTAAAAAAGAGATTAAAAAGACATACATTCAAAATGAAAATGTGGTATAATGTTACAAATGGTATGTGAAATTTTAGCATATTATTAATTTTTGCAAACGTTTTGATTCTAATATATTACATTTATAAAAAATGTATGTATTTAAAAGTTGCTGATTGATGCTAATGGGATATTCTTATGACCATTATCATATATTAATTATAATCGAAGGAGTTGTGTGCAAATGGAAAATAAAAAGTACGTATACCATTTTAGTGAGGGTAATATTTCAATGAAAAATCTTCTAGGTGGAAAAGGTGCAAATCTTGCAGATATGACGAGTCTTGGAATTCCAGTTCCAAAGGGATTTACAGTTACTACTGAAGCTTGTAATAAATACTATGAAGATGGTCAATTAATAACACCCGAAATAGTTAGTGAAATTTATGTTAAAATGACTGAACTTGAAAACCTTACAGGTAAGAAGTTTGGAAGTTTAGAAAATCCATTACTTGTATCAGTTAGATCAGGTGCAAGAGCATCAATGCCAGGCATGATGGACACAATTTTAAACCTGGGATTAAATGATAAAACAGTAGAGGTTATGGCGAAACTAACAGATAATCCAAGATTTGCTTATGATTCTTACAGAAGATTTATACAAATGTTTGCTGATGTTGTTATGGACGTTGAAAAAAGAAATTTTGAAAATATGATGGATAAAATAAAGGAAGAAAAAGGTGTAAAATTTGATACAGAATTAGATGCTAATGATTTAAAAAAACTAGTAATACAATTTAAAGAATTTTATAAAGAAGCTAAAGGCGTAGAATTTCCAAGTGATCCAAAGATACAATTAATAGAGGCTATATCTGCAGTATTTAGATCATGGGACAACCCTCGTGCTAATGTATATAGAAGACTAAATGATATTCCAGGGGACTGGGGTACGGCTGTAAGCGTTCAAGAAATGGTGTTTGGTAATAAAGGGGAAACATCAGGGACAGGCGTTGCGTTCTCAAGAAATCCATCTACTGGAGAAAAGGGTATCTTTGCTGAGTACTTAATGAATGCACAAGGTGAGGACGTTGTTGCAGGAATAAGAACACCAAAAGATATATCACAACTTGCTAAAGATATGCCAAAAGTATATAGCCAGTTTATGAATATTGTTAATACTCTTGAGAAACATAATAAAGATATGCAAGATATGGAGTTTACAATCGAAGATAAAAAATTATTCTTTTTGCAAACAAGAAGTGGAAAGAGAACTGCACAAGCAGCACTCAAAATTGCAGTAGAACTTGTTGAAGAAGGAATGCTAACAAAGAAAGAAGCTTTAATGAAGGTTGATCCAAAACAGTTGGATACATTATTACATCCTAATTTTGATCCAGTTGCATTAAAGGAAGCTGCAATAATAGCTAAAGGATTACCAGCATCTCCTGGAGCTGCATGTGGAAAAGTTTACTTTACTGCTGAGGAAGCAAAAATTAGACATGAGGCTGGAGAAGAGGTTATTCTTGTAAGGCTTGAGACCTCACCAGAGGACATTGAAGGCATGGTTGCTGCAGAAGGTATATTAACAGTAAGAGGTGGTATGACGTCTCATGCTGCAGTTGTTGCAAGAGGAATGGGAACATGCTGCGTGGCCGGTTGTTCTGATTTAAAAGTTAATGAAGAATCTAAGAACTTTCAAATTGGACAAACCGTATATCATGAAGGCGATTTTATTTCTATGGATGGAAGTACAGGAAATGTTTATGCTGGCGTAATTAAAACAGTGGAGCCTGAGATAAATGGATACTTTGAAATATTTATGGGCTGGGCAGATGAAGTAAGAAGTCTTAAAGTTAGAGCTAATGCTGACACTCCAAAAGATGCAGCACAAGCTGTTAAATATGGTGCTGAAGGTATAGGATTATGTAGAACAGAACATATGTTTTTTGACTCTGATAGAATAATGCTTATAAGAGAAATGATTGTTGCTAAAGATGAAGAAGCAAGAAGAGTGGCATTAGATAAATTATTACCAATTCAAAGAGGTGACTTTGTAGGTATATATGAAGAACTTAAAGAAAAACCAACTACAATCAGATTTTTAGATCCACCTCTACATGAATTTTTGCCACATGCTGATGCGGACATAAAAGTGCTTGCAAAAGACATGGGATTAACCTTTGAAGAGTTAAAAGCTACTGTTGAATCATTGCATGAAGTTAATCCAATGATGGGACATAGAGGCTGTAGGCTTGCAGTATCATATCCAGAAATAGCAGAGATGCAAACTAGAGCAGTTATTGAAGCTGCTATCGATGTTAAGACTAGAAAAGGATATAATATTGTTCCAGAAATTATGATTCCTTTAGTTGGAGAAGTTAAGGAATTAAAATTTGTTAAAGATATAGTAGTAAGGGTAGCTGATCAAATCATAGCAGAATCAGGCATTGATTTAAAATACATGGTTGGTACAATGATTGAAATACCAAGAGCAGCACTTACAGCTGATTTAATAGCAAAAGAAGCAGAGTTCTTCTCGTTTGGAACAAATGATTTAACACAAATGACTTTCGGATTTTCAAGAGATGATGCTGCAAATTTCTTAAAACATTATTATGAAAAGAAAGTTTATGAGTTTGATCCATTCCAAAAATTAGATCAGGTAGGAGTAGGTAAACTTATTAAAATGGCAGCTGACCTTGGACGTCAAACTAGGCCTAATATAAAACTTGGGATATGTGGAGAGCACGGTGGAGATCCATCGTCGGTTGAATTCTGTCACAATGTTGGGCTTGATTATGTATCATGTTCACCATTTAGAGTGCCAGTTGCAAGACTTGCAGCTGCTCAAGCTGAGATAAACAATCCAAGAAAAAAATAGTATAAAAAATAGGGTATCGCACTTAATTTCATTATTGATTTTAAGTGTTATGCCCTATTTTTTACTGTTATAAAATAGTACGAAACCACGATTAAACTTGTTATAATAAATGATATGACCTATTATTAAATATAGTAGATGGATATGAGAACATAATAAAACAGCAAATAAGAGGTGAACAATTTGACATATACATATAAATGCAAAAAATGTAATAAAGAATTCATAATTGAAAAAGGTATGAACGACGATACTCAGATTAAATGTGAATGTGGGAATACTGATGTTAATAGAATATATAGTGTACCTAATTTTAAGATTAATTGTAGTGGATTTTGTGGAAAAATAGAAAAATAGCTTGTAAGATAATTTGGTTAATATTAATAACACCGTTAATAAATTTATTAACGGTGTTATTAATATTCAAATGATATTATAAAAGAAAATATCAATTTAATTATGTTTTTTTGATATGTTAAATTTGTTCTCAATATATGATTTAAACTTTTGTACAAAATCCAATTGATAGTCATTTTTATTAGTTGCATTATTTAGTAAATTTAAAAAGGCTTTTTTATTACATTTGTTAATATTACCATAGTAATCTCTTGATATTTTCCAATATCTTTGTGGGAAAGCTAAATAAACAAGTATATATTTATAATCATCCAAGGTTAAAGGTAAAATCGTATCATATAATTCTAGAAAACTTATTGCTAGTTCTAAATCCCATTTTGTACTGTCTCTTTTAAGTAGTCTTCTTAATGAATATGAGATGTCATGAGCGCAAAAGTCATTTCTGCACTTGTCAAAATCAATTACCCATATTTCATTATTAGTGTCAAAAATAATATTTTTATTAACATAGTCAAGGTGACACAATGATTTTGTAAGATTATTAAGATTTAAATCATAAGCAATGTTTGAAGAATACTTAGCAAGTTTACTGCTTGTTTCAAAATGTTTAAGATACAATTTTGAAAATGCATCATCATATTTATAAGCTAAATTAGAAAAATTAAGAAGGCTTTCGTAGTGCTTATACATTGAAGGCCCTAAGGGGCTGTAGTCTTGTTTTAAGGAACTACCATTTATGGGTTTAAAGTTAATACTTACTTTATGCATATTTGCAAGATTCGTACTGCATACTAATATATGATCGATATTATCGTAATCACATTTTATGCCATTAATCCAGGGAGTTAGTATAAATAACATGTTGTTGTAATTTACAAATCTACTATTGTTTTTTGTCTTCAGGATTCGAGGTACATGAATATTGTTTCTATATAACCATTCTATTGCTGAGTACACAAATAATAAATCTTTAATAGAGTAATAAACCTTTTTAAGGCAATAACATTCGTCAAAGTATTGCACTTTATATACAGCTCTTTGTTTATCAGTATCTTTAAATTTAATTTGCGTGATATCAGCGTTAGCTAAGTCATATTGAGGTAGAATGTTCTTTTTTACATTTTCTTCGGATAACAAATTTATGTTATTAAAATTTTTAGCTGTAGATGGCATCTTAACACTCCTAAAAATTACTTTATTATTAGAATATTAATAAAATATAAATAATATACGTTTAACGTAAAAAAAGGGAAATTAATTTAAGTTGTAGAATACTAACTAATGTGACTTAAAATTAATGTGACTTAAAATTTATATTTATTCACCAAGACACCTAAATAAGAAATAAAACAAATAGGTTAAAGATATTTTTAAATTTAGGAGGAAACCTATGAATATTCGAAGTAAAATAGAATTTAATGAAAGTAATATCATTATACAATATGGCGCGTTATCTATAAATTCAAAAGGACGAAAAAATTTGGAAGAAAAGGATGACATAAGAACTTGCTATATGGTGGACAGAGACAGGATAATACACAGTAAAGCATTTAGAAGATTAAAACATAAAACACAAGTATACATAAAGACAAGTAGCGATCACTATAGAACACGTTTAACACATACATTAGAAGTTTCACAGATAGCTAGAACTATAGGCCGAGGCATTGGTCTGAATGAGGATTTAATAGAAGCCATAGCTTTAGGGCACGATATAGGTCATGTTCCTTTTGCACATAATGGTGAATCTGTGCTTAATGATATTTTGCCGCAAGGATTTAGGCACAATGAAAATAGTATAAGGGTATTAACTAAAATAGAAAAATCGGGCGCTGGACTTAATTTAAGTGGTGAAGTATTAGATGGAATTCTTAATCATAGTGGACTCTTAGAAAAATTTGGTGAGGCTGCAACCCTTGAGGGTCAAGTTGTTAGGTATAGTGATAAGATTGCATATGTAAATCACGATATAGATGATTCTATAAGGGCAAAACTATTAACAGAGGAAATGTTACCAATAGCATCAACAAAAGTATTAGGTAATAAACATGGTGATCGAATAGATACTTTAGTAAAAGATTGTATTTATAATACCATAAACAATTTAGATAGAGGAGTAATAGGGGTATCACTTACTACTGAAGTTGGAAATGCATTAGTTGATTTAAGAAATTTTATGTTTGAGAATATATATAAGGGTGAAATATTAAAAGAAGAAAGAAAAAAAGCACAATTTGTGGTAACAAATGTTTTTAAATACTATTATAAGAATCCGTCTGCTATGCCTGACTTCTATAAGAGCATAGTTGAGGATGAGGGACTGTATAGAGGGGTAGCAGATTACATTTCAGGTATGAGTGATGATTATTGTTTAATGCTCTTTAATAATATATATGTACCTAAAGTTATTATTTATTAGAACGTAATAATAAATAATAACTTTTGAAAAAATGATATGATAAAAATTATAAATAAAAAATAATTTTAAATAAATGCAGGAAATTTCTATTTTATCAAGAATATATTATAAGCAGACATAATTATTATTAAAAAAAGTAAAATTAAAGAAGGATAACACGCTTTCGTGTCGAATTAGAACATATTGTGAACTTATATAAGTAAGGTGGTAATAAAATATTGATTGCTGAGGATGTCATCTTAAAAATAAAGGAACAAAATGATATTGTGGATGTAATATCAGAAAGAGTGAAACTTAAAAAGGTAGGAAAAAATTATACTGGTCTTTGTCCTTTTCATAATGAGAAGAGTCCATCATTTACAGTGTCCACGGAAAAACAAATTTATAAATGTTTTGGATGTGGGGAAGCTGGAAATGTAATTAGTTATGTTATGAAGGACAGAAATGTAACTTTTCCTGAAGCTGCAAGGATACTTGCGCAAAGGGCTAACATTAGTATAGAAATAGACAATGGAGAAAATAATGTACAACGTGACATGTATAAAAAAATGTACAATATTAATGTGGAAGCGGCCAGGTATTTTTATGAAAACTTAAGAAAGGATAAAAAGGCTGAATTATATTTCCTTAACAGAGGTATTACAGAGGCTACTATGAAAAAATTTGGGTTAGGGTTTTCTTTTGACAAATGGGATGGATTGTTATTATACCTAAAAAAGAAAGGCTACTCCGAACTCGATTTACTTAATATAGGATTAATTGTTAAAAGTCCTAAGGGATCTTATTATGATAGATTTAGAAATAGAATAATGTTCCCTGTGTTTGATTATATGGGTAAAGTAATTGGATTTGGTGGAAGAGTTTTAGATGATTCGAAACCTAAATATCTAAATTCACCGGAAACTCCATTATTTCATAAAGGATTAAATCTTTATGGATTAAATTTTGTAATTAAAAACAATAGATCTCGAACGATAATTATTGTAGAAGGATATATGGATTGTATTTCACTTCATCAATATGGGTTTTCAAATGTAGTTGCGTCTCTTGGTACTGCACTCACTATTAATCAAGCAAAGTTATTAAAAAGACATGTAGATAAAGTTATTATTTCTTTTGATGCTGACTTTGCAGGTCAGGCTGCAACCATAAAGGGACTTCAAATATTAAGAAGTGAAGGTTTCGATTTAAGAGTTCTTATAGTTCCTAGTGGTAAAGATCCTGATGAATATATAAAAAATAGTGGGAAGCAGGCTTTTCAGAAATTAGTAGAGGATGCTCTTCCTTTAATAGATTATAGACTTAAAAGAGCAGGAGACGGAATAAATTTTTCGAATAGTGAAATGATAATACAGTACGTAAAAAAGGTTACTGAAATTATTGCAGAACTTGATCCTGTTGAAAAAGATGTTTACATAAAAAAGGTTTCTGAGGATACAGGCATCAAAGAACAAGCAATATATGACTTATTAAGCGAAGAAATCAATAAAAGTTCTAATAAAATGAAAAAAATGAATATACAACAAGATTTTGGACAAAAATTATATTTAGAGCCAGCTTATATTAAGGCTGAAAGAACTTTATTGAAATTTATGTTTATAAATGAAGAAAATTGTAATTATATTACAGAGAATATGTCTGTTGATCAATTAGTGCTTCAAAGTCATAAAAATATATATGAGTTAATTGTTAAGTATAAAAACTTAATAATAGATGATAAAATAAAAAATATAGAACCTATATGTGAGAAAGATATAGAATGCACAAAAGAATGGATGAATATTATGGAAATTAAATTTTCTGGAAATGAAGAAGATCATAAAAAACTTATAAATGACTGCATAAAACAACTGAAAAAATTCAAGTTAGAGGAGTCGAAAAAAGAAATTATGAATAAAATCAAACAATATGAATCAAAAGGTTTACTCGAAGAATCTATAAAACTTGCTAAGGGACTTATAGAACTACAAAAGCATATAAAACAATTATAGTATTTAGAAAGGAGGTTATATGATGAAGGATAAAAGCTCAAAAATGACTATTGTTAAAAAACTTATTGAAAAAGGCAAGAAAAAAGGATCGTTAACTTATAAAGAAGTAATGGATGAACTTTATGAAATAGAATTGTCACCAGAGCAAATAGAGAAAGTTTATGAAGTTTTAGAATCAATGGAGATAGAGGTTGTTGGGGATATGCATGCAAAAGCTGCACCTGCTACGGGTGCTCAAGCTGAAACGGAACCCGAAACTGAAGAACTTGATGTTAGTATACCAGAAGGTATATCTATAGATGATCCAGTTCGAATGTATTTAAAAGAAATCGGGAAGGTTGCACTATTATCATCGGCTGAGGAAATAGATCTTGCTAAAAGAAATGAAGAAGGAGATCTTGCTGCTAAGAAAAAACTTGCTGAAGCTAATTTAAGATTGGTAGTAAGTATAGCTAAGAGATATGTTGGACGTGGAATGTTGTTCCTAGATCTTATTCAGGAAGGTAATTTAGGACTAATAAAAGCCGTAGAAAAATATGATTATAGAAAAGGTTTTAAATTTAGTACTTATGCTACATGGTGGATTAGACAGGCAATTACAAGAGCGATAGCCGATCAAGCAAGAACTATAAGGATACCAGTTCATATGGTTGAAACTATAAATAAACTTATCAGAGTTTCAAGACAACTGTTACAGGAACTTGGACGTGAACCTCAACCAGATGAAGTTGCTGAAAAAATGGAAATGCCAGTTGGAAAAGTTCGTGAAATAATGAAAATTGCACAAGAACCAGTGTCTCTTGAGACACCTATTGGTGAAGAAGAAGATAGTCATTTAGGTGATTTTATTCCTGATGATGATGCACTAGCGCCAGCAGAAGCAGCTGCATTTACAATGCTAAAAGAACAATTAATTAGTGTTTTAGATACATTGACTCCTAGAGAAGAAAAAGTTTTAAGATTGAGATTTGGGTTAGACGATGGACGTGCAAGAACTCTTGAGGAAGTTGGAAAAGAGTTTAATGTAACTAGAGAGAGAATCAGACAAATTGAAGCTAAAGCACTACGTAAATTAAGACACCCAAGTAGAAGTAAAAAATTAAAAGATTATTTAGATTAGAACATTTAAAAAAACACCTTTTTAAGGTGTTTTTTTATTGCTTGTGTAAAAATATGTAAATACGTTTACAAGGTAGAATTATATATGATATAATAAATTTTAGAAGGTGATTAAATGGATAGTTATGGATCGAAACGGGGATATGGGTTAGTACTTATGCTACTAACTACTGCATTATATAATATATTAATTTTAATATTGCTTAACTTTAATAACTCATATATTGTAGCTAATCTATTAAAGCTTTTATTAGTATCTTGTAATATATATCAAGCTTATTATATATTACTATTTGCCTCACTTAAATGCTGTATTGATGAGGAGAATATTAAAATTTATGCAATTTGGTCGTTAAAAAAGGTTATTATACCCTTAAATGAAGTTGAAGGATATTTTATGTCTACAGGTAAAATTAAAGGCGTAAAACTCAATGGTATAGCGGCTAGTGGGTTTGTAATGGGTAGATTTGTAATCGATAAAATGGGAATGTCTAGAATGTTTGTCACTGATAATAAAAATGTTGTTTATATAAAAACTAAACATATGAATTATGCAGTTTCACCACTAAATTATAAAAAATTTGAGGAAGATTTAATATATCACGATATACATGTTGCGCAGTGGAAGTATAAAGTGAGTAATAGTTATAATCTTCATAAAGACAAATATTTTATTGTGCCATTAATGATAGTTAGTATTATAATACTAATATTAACCTTAAATCCACTTATATTGCATTTGAAAAATGCGATACCTGATATTATGCCATTAAATTTTGATGCACAATTTAAACCAATAAAAATGGGTACTGGTAAACAATTCGCATTTACTCAGATGCTTTATGGAGTATTAAATATGGCTCTGCTTTTTTGCATGTATTATGCAAGCTATTTTTGCGCAAAATATGATAGGAAATCAGCATATAAGTATATTTATTTGTCACTAGTTGTGGCACTTATATTTTTAATTATGCAGTTTAAAATATTAATTAACTTTAGATAAGGATGAGATTAATGGAGCTTAGTATAAGATTAAAATGTATTGTTAGTATGATTGAAAAATGTGATAGCGTTATTGATGTTGGTACAGATCATGGATATGTTCCTATTTATTTAGTGCAAAATGGTATAACAAAACAGGCAATTGCATCTGATATAAATAGAGGCCCTGTTGAAAAGGCTAAAAATAATATTGTCCGTAATAATGCTTGTAATCAAATTAGTTGTAGACTAGGAAGTGGATTATCTACGGTTAAAGAAGGTGAAGTTCAGGTAGCTATTATTGCAGGAATGGGTGGCAATTTAATAAGAGATATTTTAGAAACTGATTTGGCTATTGTTAAAAAATTAAAATACGTTGTACTTCAACCAGTACAAAATGCTGAAGTACTTAGGGAATATTTATATAAAACTGGATATGACTTTATTGATGAAGAAATTTGTTATGATGATGGTAAGTTTTATGAAATAATTAAGGTT
Source organism: uncultured Clostridium sp. (assembly GCF_937920395.1). Taxonomy (GTDB): domain Bacteria; phylum Bacillota; class Clostridia; order Clostridiales; family Clostridiaceae; genus Clostridium_AD. Next base: position 81,774 of record NZ_CALEVF010000039.1, read on the forward strand.
AGGTATGATTGTAAACCTAAAGTTTTGGATAGTATATATTATGAGATAAGTAAAATATTATTAGATAAGAAACACTTAGTGATGCAAGAGTTTATAGAATACAAATTACAGAAATATTCAAAAGTTTATGATTCTTTAAATGAGGATACCATTTTAGCAAAGAATAGGAAAGAAGAGCTTTATAAAGTTATACGCAAACTTAAGGAGTTTTTAGAATGTTTTTAAAAGTAAAAGATATAGAAAACATTATGGAAGAATATGCTCCCTCTATTTTTAAAGAGAGTTATGATAATGTAGGACTTATGGTTGGAGATAGTAAAAGGCTGGTTACGAAAATTTTAGTCGCATTAGATTGCACAATGGATGTAATACAGGAGTCGAAAAATAAAGGGTGCAATTTTATATTGACGCATCATCCTCTTCTTTTTGTTAAACCTAAAACAATTACAAAGGGCACAATACTCGGAAGAAAGATTATTGAGCTTATTCGTAGTGATATAAATGTGTATTCAAGTCATACAAATCTTGATTCCGTTAAAGGTGGGTTGAATGATATTGTTACTGAAATCTTAGGATTTAGTAAATATAAAATAATAGAGACCTCAGAAACAAAGGATGTTGGTATTGGCAGATTAGTGGTTTTGGATGAACCTATGTTATTTTCAGAGGTATGTGAAAATGTTAAAAGGACGCTTAAAGCAGAATTTATAAGAATTGTAGGAAATGATAATGATTTAATAAAGACTATAGCTATTATAAATGGTAGTGGTGAAGATTTTTTTTCGCAAAGTATAAAGCTTGGGGCAGACTGTATTATAACAGGAGACACTAAATATCATGGTGCTTGTGATTTGTTAGAACAAAAGATTGCTCTAATAGATGCGGGTCATTTTGAAACTGAATGGATACCATTTAAAATATTTGTGGAAAAATTTAAAAAGCGATTAATAGAAGATGGGTATGACAATGAGGTAATAATTTCTAAGTGCACTCTTGATCCATATAAAATTAAATAGTGATTGCTTTTGTTTTAATAATATGATATTATAGTTTTGCGAGTAAGCCAGACAATCGCTGCTAATTATTGCTTGCAATACATTAGAAGAGGAAAGTCCGAGCTCCACAGGGCAGGGTGCTGGGTAACCCCCAGTGAAGGCGACTTTAAGGAAAGTGCAACAGAGAAATACCGCTAAAGGTATTCTAAAAGTTTAGTTTACTAAAATTCTAGAATATACTAGCAAGGATGGAAAGGCGAGGTAAGAGCTCACCAGCGCACTGGCGACTTTGCGGCTATGTAAACCCCACTTGGAGCAAGATCGAATAGGAGAACATTTTGGGACGGCCCGTCTCGTTCTCGGGTGTATCGCTTGAGCTTATTGGTAACAATAGGCCTAGATAGATGATTGTCAAATACAGGACTCGGCTTATAGACTTAGTCGCACTAAATATAGAAAAGTACTCACCTTAGGGTGAGTTTTTTTTACGTCGAAAAATATAAAAAAAATTATTCCAAAATGACCTTTTATAATTGATCAAAGTATACTATAATCTTAATATAACGAATTATAAAAGATAATTAATGTTTAATATTCGTATAAATTTAATTTTTGGAGGTATTAATCATGAAAAATAAGATATATAGGTTATATGTTGAGAAAAAAACGAACTATGATATTGAAGGTGGAAAGATTTTACGCGATATAAAAATAAATTTAGGTATAACGAGTCTTAAGGGACTTAGGTTAGTCAATAGATATGATATTACAGGAATAACTCAGGAGCAGTACCTATTGTCAAAAAATACTGTGTTTTCAGAACCGACCGTAGATGATGTTTATGATGAAGAATTAGATATGTTAGAGTATAATACAATATTTGCTATTGAATTTTTGCCAGGACAATATGATCAGAGAGCAGATTCAGCAATGCAATGTATTCAAATTTTAACAAGGGAAGATAAACATATAGTGAAAACTGCAAGGTTAATTGTATTAAAGGGCAATGTTAGCATCAGTGAACTAGATAAGATTAAAGAGTATTGTATAAATGCTGTAGACTCAAGAGAAGCAAGTTTAGAAAAACCAAAACATTTAGAACAAAGATTTAATGAGCCAGAGCAGGTTAAAATAGTAGAATCTTTTATTAATATGGATGATGGTAAGCTTACAGAATTTTTAAAAAGTAACGGGCTTGCTATGAGTTTTGAAGATTTAAAATATTGTAGTGAGTATTTTAGAGAAACTGAGAAAAGAAACCCAACTATAACAGAGATAAAAGTTATTGATACTTACTGGTCAGATCATTGTAGGCATACAACTTTTAATACTGTAATTGAAGATGTGTGCATTGAAGAAGGAAAATATTCTAAACCAATTAAGATGGCTTACAAGTCATACTTAGATACCAGAGATTTTGTATACGGAGAAACAACTAGAGATGTTACATTAATGGATATGGCTGTTATTGGATTAAAGGATTTAAGAAAACAAGGAAAATTAAAGGATCTTGATGTTTCAGACGAAATTAACGCTTGTAGTATTGTAGTTCAAGCAAATGTTGATAATAAAAAAGAAAAGTGGCTCGTAATGTTTAAAAATGAAACTCATAATCATCCTACTGAAATAGAACCTTTTGGTGGAGCAGCAACTTGCCTTGGTGGATCAATAAGAGATCCATTATCTGGTAGAAGTTATGTGTACCAGGCAATGCGTGTTACAGGAAGTGGAGATCCAAGAGCAAAAATTTCAGATACTATAAAAGGAAAATTACCTCAAAGAAAAATTACGCTTGAGGCGGCTCATGGATTTAGTTCATATGGAAATCAAATAGGACTTGCTACAGGGCTAGTTTCAGAGGTTTATGATGAAGGATTTGTGGCTAAGAGAATGGAAGTAGGGGCAGTTATTGGAGCAGTGCCTTATAGCAATGTAGTGAGGGAGCAACCAATTGCATCTGATGTAGTTATACTATTAGGTGGCAAAACAGGACGTGATGGATGTGGTGGCGCTACAGGGTCATCTAAACAGCATAGTGAGAGCTCACTTTTAGATTCAGGAGCAGAAGTTCAAAAGGGTAATGCACCTACAGAAAGAAAAATTCAAAGGTTGTTTAGAAATCCTAAAGTTACTAAACTTATAAAAAGATGTAACGATTTTGGTGCAGGTGGTGTATCAGTAGCTATTGGTGAACTGGCAGATGCACTTATAATAAATTTGGATAAGGTTACTAAGAAATATGAAGGGCTAGATGGTACAGAACTTGCTATATCAGAATCTCAGGAACGTATGGCTGTTGTAGTTAGAAAAGAGGATGCTAGTGTATTTATAAAATTATCGGAAGAAGAAAATTTAGAGGCTGTAGAAGTGGCTGTAATAACTAACGATAATAGGCTTAAAATGTTATGGAAGGGAAAAACTATAGTTGATGTAAGTAGAAGTTTTCTTGACACTAATGGAGTTAAGCAACATGCAGATGTGAAAATAGCATCGCCCAAGGAGGCGGAGTACTACTTTAAAAAGAGTGCTTTAGAAAGTTTAGGTGAAACTAAATCAATAAAAGTTTTATGGAATTCTACATTATCAGACTTAAATGTTTGTAGTAAAAAAGGTCTGTCAGACAGATTTGATAGTACTATTGGTGCTGCAACAGTGCTTATGCCTTTTGGTGGGAAATATCAAAAAACACCTATTCAATCTATGATAGCAAAATTACCTGTACTTCACGGAGATACTAATACAGGTACAATAATGGCTTATGGATATAATCCTAAATTAGCGACTTGGAGTCCCTTCCATGGAGCTGCCTATGCAGTAATTGATTCTGTAACAAAGGTAGTAGCAAGTGGTGGAGATTATGAGAATATTAAACTAACATTTCAAGAATACTTTCAGAAATTATCAAAAGAACCTTTTAAATGGGGCAAGCCATTTTCAGCTCTTTTAGGAGCACTTCATGTTCAAAAGGAATTTGGTATAGCTGCAATTGGTGGAAAAGATAGTATGTCAGGAAGCTTTAATGATATGGATGTACCACCAACTTTGGTATCTTTTGCTGTGGATGTTATAAATACAGATAAGGTTATATCTCCAGAATTTAAAAAGGGAGATAGTCAGGTTGTTTTAATTTATTCAACTATAGGTGAAGACGGATTACCTGATTTTGAAAAACTCCGTGATAACTATAAATTAGTAACAAAGCTAATCAATAGTGGCAAAGTAATGTCTAGTTATGCTGTTGGAATGGGTGGACTTATAGAAGCTATATCAAAAATGAGTTTTGGTAATAATATAGGATTTACGTTTGCAAAGAATGTTCAAATTGAAGATATATTCAAAGAAAACTATGGTAGCATAGTGATGGAGATAAATAATGATGTGCTTGATGTTCTAACAAAGGAAAGTTCAAATATTAAAATACTTGGTCATACAACGGAGGAACCAGTTATTAAAGTTTTAGGTGAAACTATTAATTTAGAAGAAGCTCTAAGTAATTGGGAAGAGCCATTAGAAAGCGTTTTTAATACAAAGGTAAACAATACGAAAGTAAATAGTATGAAAGAAGTTGCTATTTCAAAGGATAATATAATAAGTAAAAATTATGAAAATGTTAAAAACCCAATACTTAAAGTTACACCTATTATTAAAATAGCAAAACCTAGAGTTATTATTCCGGTGTTTCCAGGAACTAATTGCGAATATGATTCTATGAGGGCATTTGAAAAGGCAGGGGCCGAGGTAGAGATTATGGTAATAAACAATCTCTCTGCAAAACATATCGAGGAATCTATAAAAGCTATTGCACAAAAGATAAAAAAATCTCAAATTGTTATGCTACCAGGTGGATTTAGTGCTGGTGATGAACCTGATGGTTCTGGTAAATTTATAGCTACATTCTTTAGAAATCCTATAATACGAGAAAGTATTAGTGAGTTATTAGAGCAAAGAGATGGATTGATGCTAGGAATATGCAACGGATTCCAGGCGTTAATAAAGCTTGGACTTCTCCCTTATGGAAAAATAACTGATATAACACCAGATAGCCCAACGTTAACATACAATGAAATTGGAAGACATGTATCTTGTGTTGTACAAACTAAAATAATATCAACCGTGTCTCCTTGGCTTAATAATGTAAAAGTTGGAGATGTACATTCTATTCCGGTATCACATGGCGAGGGAAGATTTGTAGCAAATGATGATGTGATTAAAAAATTATTTGCAAATGGACAGGTAGCTACTCAGTATGTAGACTTTGATGGAGCTCCAAGTTATGATATAAACTTTAATCCGAACGGTTCAATGCATGCTATAGAAGGAATTACAAGTTTGGATGGAAGGATTTTTGGTAAGATGGGTCATTCCGAAAGAGTTGGAGAAAACACTTTGGTGAATGTTATTGGAAACAAGGATCAAAAAATATTTGATGCTGGAGTAAACTACTTCAAGTAAAACACGAACTATAAAATAGAAAAACGTATAAATACATTGATATATAGATGAAAACACGAACAATAATAATATTATTAATAATAATGCATTGACTTATTTTAAAATAGATGTTAACATTAAAACATAAGTTAGGAAAAAGTAAATAGTAATTCATCGATATATTTCTAAGGATATGGCTTAGATGTTTCTACGAGAGGCCGTTTAACTTCTCACTATTGGTGAATCTTGAATTGTTATTATAAAGGGGAGTGAAGTATACCCCTAATTCAGGATTACACCATTAAAAAAATTTTTTAATGGTGTAATTTTTTTTGCAAACAATGCATCTTTTACGAAGCTATTGTAGAGACCCAGGAGATGATTAATAATCGGAGGTAAATATATGAGAGTAGGAATAGTATTTGGAAGTAAATCTGATATAGAAATAATGAAAAATGCCGCAATGGTACTTAAAGAATTTGATGTTGATTATGAAGTACACATCCTTTCAGCACACAGAGTACCAGAAAGATTGACTCAGGTAATAAGAGAAATGGAAGATGGTGGGGTAGAATGCATTATAGCAGGAGCAGGGCTTGCAGCACATCTTCCGGGAGTAATTGCATCTCAGACAATACTTCCAGTGATTGGAGTGCCAATTAAAGCTGCTCTTGGAGGCATGGATTCATTACTTTCAATTGTTCAGATGCCAAAAGCTATTCCTGTAGCTACAGTGGGAATCAATAACAGCTATAATGCTGGTATGCTTTCTGTTCAAATTTTGTCTCTTAAATACAAGGAACTTAAAGAAAAACTAATTACATATAGAAAAGAAATGAAAGAAAAATTTATATCTGAGAATGAAGAGCAAATCGAATTTTAAAAAAAATATAATTTTAAAATTAATATACTAAGGAGTGTTATAAATGGGAGATTCAGTTTTATTATATGAGGGAAAGGCTAAAAAAATGTTTAGCACAGATAATAAAGATGAAGTGAGAGTATACTTTAAGGATGATGCAACGGCTGGGAACGGTGCTAAAAAGGGTAAAATCGAGAAAAAAGGAATCTTAAATAATAGTATAACTACTACGTTATATGAGTTATTAGAAAAAAAAGGTATAAAAACTCATTTTATTAAAAAAATAAATGATAGAGAACAATTATGTAAAAAGGTTGAAATAGTACCTCTAGAAGTAATTATAAGAAATGTTGCAGCTGGTAGCATGGCCAAAAGATATGGAATAGAAGAAGGAAGTAAGCTTAAAATAGCAGTTATTGAATTAAGTTATAAAAATGATGATTTAGGTGATCCTCTTATAAATGATTATCATGCAGTAGCTATGGGCCTTACTACTTTTGAAGAATTAGGAGAAATATATACAATGGCTTTTCAAATAAATGATATATTAAAAGAAGTTTTCCTAAAACAAGATGTTAATTTAATAGATTTCAAATTAGAATTTGGAAGATTTAAGGGAGAAGTAATTTTGGCAGATGAAATATCACCAGATACTTGTAGATTATGGGATGTTAAAACTGGAGAAAAATTAGATAAAGATAGATTTAGAAGAGATTTAGGAAATGTTACAGAAGCGTATGAAGAAATATTAAATAGAATTACTAAATAAAAAATAAATTGTAACAAAGATATAGAAAATAGACTACATGTACAATAGCAATGAACATATAAGGAGGAATTTCTTTGAGTGAATTTATAGAATCAAATGAGGTCATTATTAATGATCAAGATAAGTTTAAGGATGAATGTGGTGTTTTTGGAATTCTTGCGGCGGATAAAGATTTAGATGTTGCATCGTTAACTTATTATGGACTTTATGCACTTCAGCATAGGGGAGAAGAAAGTGCAGGAATAGTATATTCTGACGGAGTTTCCCTTACTTGTGAAAAGGCTATGGGACTTGTAAGCGATGTATTTGATAAGGAAAAGATTAGTAAAATGAAGGGACATGCTGCTATTGGACATGTTAGATATTCAACTACAGGATCTAGTGAAGTTAAAAATGCACAACCACTTTTAAGTAAATCAAAATTAGGTGATATAGCAATAGCTCATAATGGAAATTTAGTAAATGCAGAAGTTATTCGTGAATTACTTGAGGATTGTGGCTATATGTTCCAAACATCAATAGATTCAGAAGTAATACTTAACTTAATTGCTAGAGGTGCAAAAAAAGGTATGGAAAAGGCAGTAGTTGATGCAATACAAGCGGTTAAAGGATCTTATGGAATAGTAATGCTTACTAAAGACAAGTTAATAGGTGTTCGTGATCAAAATGGTATTAGACCTCTTTGTATTGGTAAAATAGAAAATAGTTATGTTATAGCATCAGAAAGTTGTGCACTTGATGCAGTTGGTGCAGAATTTTTAAGAGATGTAAAACCTGGTGAAATAGTAATTATAGATGAAGCCGGCCTTACGTCTATTAATTTTGCCGAAAAAACTAAAAATGCAACTTGTTCATTTGAGTATATATATTTTGCAAGACCAGATAGTACAATTGATGGAATAAATGTGTACTCTTCAAGAGTGGCAGCTGGAGAACAGTTATTTAAAGAATCTCCAGTAGAAGCAGATATGGTAATAGGAGTTCCAGATTCAGGCCTTGCATCAGCGATAGGTTATTCTAAAATGTCCGGAATACCTTTTGGAATAGGTCTTGTAAAAAACAGATATGTAGGTAGAACTTTTATAAGCCCAACTCAAGAGATTCGCGAAAGAGCGGTTTCTGTAAAATTGAATGCATTAAAAATAAATGTAGAAGGTAAAAGAGTTATTTTAATAGATGATTCAATAGTTCGTGGAACTACAAGTAAAAGATTAGTTGATATTTTACGAAAAGCTGGGGCAACAGAGGTACATTTTAGAGTTTGTTCACCAGTAGTAAAATACCCATGTTATTTTGGAATAGATACACCATATAGAAAAGATTTAATAGGTTCGAGTATTAGTGTTGAGGAAATAAGACAAGAGATAGGTGCAGATAGTCTTGGATATTTAAGTATAGATGGACTTCTTAAAACACTTGGTCATAATGAATTTTGCTTAGGTTGTTTTAATGGTACATATCCAGTATCAGCTCCATACGAAACTGAGAAAGAAAAATTAGGAAAGTAGGGGATATTTATGATAACTTATAAAGATGCAGGTGTTAATATTGAAGAAGGATACAAATCAGTTAAGTTAATACAAGAATATGCAGCAGCAACATTTACAAAAGGTGTTTTAAATCATTTAGGGAGTTTTGCTGGTATGTTCGAAATAGGAGAGGGGTATAAAAATCCTATTCTAGTTTCTGGTACTGATGGAGTTGGGACAAAACTTGATATAGCATTTAGAATGAAAAAATATGATACTGTAGGTATTGACTGCGTTGCTATGTGTGTTAATGATGTCCTTTGTCATGGGGCAAAACCTCTTTTCTTTTTAGATTATATTGCTTGTGGTAAATTAGATTCTAAAGTATCGGCGGAACTTGTAAAAGGGGTGTCAGATGGATGTATTCAATCTAATTGTGCACTAATAGGCGGCGAAACTGCTGAAATGCCAGGCTTTTATCGCGATGGAGAATATGATATGGCAGGATTTACTGTAGGAATAGTTGATAAACATAAAATTATTGATGGGTCTGCTATTAAAGACGGATATTCCCTAATAGGGATTGAGTCAACAGGCCTTCATAGTAATGGATATTCCTTAGTTAGAAAGTTAATACCAAATTTAGATGAGGATTTTAATGGAGATAAGATAGGCAAGACACTTTTAACTCCAACAAAAATATATGTAAAAACTGTATTAAATCTTTTAGATAAATTTGATATAAAAGGCATGGCTCATATAACTGGTGGCGGTTTTTATGAGAATATACCAAGAATGTTTAATGGAGCGTTTACTGCAGTAGTTGATAAAAATAGCTTTAATACTCCAGATATCTGCAAACATTTAATGTCTCTTGGTGTAACTGAGGAGCATATGTTTAACACATATAATATGGGAATAGGATATGTATTATGTGTTGAAGATAAAGATGTTGTAAAAATTATAAAGACAATTAATGATTTAGGAGATAAAGCATATAAAATTGGTCATGTTGAAGCCGGGGGTGCAGGAGTTTGTTTAAAATAGCTGTATTGGTCTCAGGAAGCGGAAGCAACCTTCAAGCTATAATAGATAATATAGAAAGTGGGAACCTAAACTGTTCTATAGAAGCTGTAATTAGTGATAAAAAAGATGCATATGGCATAGATAGAGCAAAAGCTAAGAATATAAAAACCTTCATATTAGACAGAAAGCAATATGGAAAAAACATTTCTGCTGAAATATTGAAAATTCTAGATGGAAAAGTTGATCTAATAGTACTCGCTGGTTTTTTATCTATACTTCAAGGTGAACTACTATCTGTATTTAAAGGTAAAATTATAAATATACATCCATCACTTATACCATCATTTTGTGGTGGTGGTATGTATGGACTAAAAGTACATGAAAAGGCTATAGAATATGGAGTTAAAGTTTCTGGGTGCACTGTCCATTTTGTAGATGAGGGAACAGACTCAGGACCAATAATAATTCAAGATGTTGTACCTGTTTTCAGCGAAGATACAGCTAAGGAGTTACAACTAAGAGTTTTAGAACAGGAACATAAGGCACTACCTGAAGCTATTAATTATATAATTAAGAGAAGAATAAGGATTAAAGGAAGAAAAGTACTAGGTATGTGAAAGGTGGAATTTTAATGATTAAAACAGCACTTATAAGTGTTTTTGATAAAGAAAATATTTTAGGACTTGCAACATCACTTCAAAATAATGGTGTAGAGATTATATCTACAGGCGGAACATTTAAATACTTACAAGAAAATGGCATAAAAGTAAAGGAAATTTCCGATGTTACAGGGTTTGAAGAGATATTAGATGGAAGAGTTAAAACATTGCATCCAGTTATTCATAGTGGGATACTTGCCATTCGTGATAATAAAGAACATATGGCAACTATTAAAGCAAAAGGAATAAAACCTATTGATATGGTAGTAGTTAATCTTTATCCTTTCTTTGATAAAGTTACAGAGGATATAAGTTTTCAGGAGAAAATTGAATTTATTGATATTGGTGGACCAACAATGCTAAGAGCAGCAGCTAAAAATTTTAAAGATGTTATTGTACTCAGTGATACATCAGATTATGAAAACATTATAAAAAAATTGGATGATAAAGAAGAAGTAGATTTTGATACTAGAAAACACCTAGCAGGTAAAGTATTTAATCTTATATCAGCTTATGATGCAGCTGTAAGCAATTTTTTATTAGGAGAAGAGTCTTATCCAGACTATCTCAGCGTATCATATAAAAAACAAATGGATTTAAGATACGGAGAAAATCCTCATCAAAGTGCAGCTTATTATGTGAAAACTTCAGGAAATGGAGCAATGAAAGATTTTGAGCAGTTAAATGGCAAGGAATTATCTTATAATAATATAAAGGACATGGATATTGCATGGAAGGTAGTATGTGATTTCGATGAAATTGCTTGTTGCGCTTTAAAGCATAATACACCATGTGGTGTAGCAATAGGTAGTAGTACACTTGATACTTATAAAAAGGCATATGAATGTGATCCAATGTCCATTTTTGGTGGTATTGTTGCGTTTAATAGAAAAGTTAACAAAGAAACTGCTCTTGAGCTTAAGAAGATATTTCTAGAGGTTATTATTGCACCAGATTTTGACGAGGATGCATTAGAAGTATTAAAAGGTAAGAAAAATTTAAGAGTTGTTAAGTGTTTACATAAATCAGAAGGTACTACTAATATGGTTACTGTGGATGGCGGAATATTAGTACAAAGTTCAGATGATAAATTAGCAGATGAAATAAAAGTAGTTACTAAAAAGAGCCCAACCCATGCACAAGTGAAAGATTTAATATTTGCTATGAAAGTAGTTAAATATGTTAAATCTAATGCTATTGTAGTAGTTAAAGATGGCGTTACTAAAGGAATTGGAGTAGGACAAGTAAATAGAATATGGGCAGCAGAGCACGCATTAGAAAGAGGAGTAGATGCAACGGTTATGGCATCAGATGCATTCTTCCCATTCGGAGATGTTGTAGAGCTTGCTGCAAAATATAATATAAAAGCAATAATTCAACCAGGTGGTTCAATTAAAGATTCTTTATCAATAGAGATGTGTGATAAAAATGAAATAGCTATGGTATTTACGGGAATTAGACATTTTAAGCACTAATCATAATTTCATGATGGGATAACCTAGTTATTCCATCAATTTTAATTTATAGAGATAAAGGAGATGGAAGAATGAAAGTACTAATTATTGGTTCTGGTGGACGCGAACATGCTTTAGCATCAAAGGTTGCAGAAAATGACAATGTTCAGGTGGTTTATTGTGCACCTGGTAATGGCGGTACATATAGAGAAAACAAGTGCGAGAATGTTAATATTACTCAAATGGATGAGCTTTTGACATTTGCTAAGGCAAACAAGATAGATATTACAATAGTTGGATCAGAGGAATGGCTTGTACAAGGAATAGTAGATAAGTTTAATGAACAGGGACTTAAAATATTAGGACCCTGCAAAAAAGCAGCAAAACTTGAGGGAAGTAAATCTTATTCTAAGGAATTTATGAAAAAATATGGCATAAAAACTGCTGCATATGAAGTATTTGAAGATGAGAACAAAGCTATAGAATATCTTAAAAAGTGTGAGTATCCTATAGTAATAAAAGCAGATGGACTAGCTGCAGGAAAAGGAGTAGTTATCTGCAATGATTTTCTATCAGCTAAAAGTAGTATTCATGACTTTATGGTAGTGGATATATTTAAAGGCAGTGGTAAGAAAATTGTAATAGAAGAATTTTTAGAAGGTGTTGAGGCATCTATACTTTCGATAACAGACGGGAAAGTTATACTCCCATTTGTATCTTCAAAAGATCATAAACAAATATTTGATGGAGGTATTGGACCTAACACAGGGGGAATGGGCGCTATAGCACCGAATCCATACTGTACTAAAGAAGTATTAGATGAATTCCATAAAAATATATTGTTGCCTACTCTTAAAGGAATTCAAGAGGAAAAAATGGATTATAGAGGTATAATATTTTTCGGTATAATGATAACTAAAAAGGGAGTATATTCATTAGAATATAATGTAAGATTTGGAGATCCTGAAACACAAGCAGTGCTTCCACTTATGAAAAGTGATTTTACGAAACTTATAATTAGTGCAATAGATGGAGATCTGGAAAACTTTGATTTGCAATGGAAAGATGGATATTCTTGTTGCCTAATTGCTGCTTCAAAAGGTTATCCTGGAAAATATAATACAGGATATGAAATAAGTGAAGTTGGAAAATTAGAAGGCAAGTTATTTTTAGCAGGTGCAACTGGAGATAATGGTCTTTTAAAGACAAATGGTGGAAGAGTTCTAGGAATAACAGGGTTTGGTGGAACACTAGAAAAAGCCAGAGAAATAGCGTATACTGATATGAAAAAAGTTCAATTCGATGGGATGTACTTTAGAAAAGATATTGGAAAATAAAAATAGAAAGTATGAAATCTCATACTTAATAATTTAGAGAATAAAAAGTGCGATTAGTTATTCTTCGCGCTTTTATTTTTCAATAAAAAAATTTAATAAAATGATAGTTGATTATATATATAGACATTTTAATAACTTGAAATTAGCCTTCCGTTATTTTACATATTTTAGATAACTAGTAAAATAAGGGGCGAATATATCAAGATACTTAATAAACTATTGATTTATATGTTAAAAATACGTATTATATATAGGTGGAGTAAAAAATTATAAGCATTTTCAAATGGGAAATTAAAAAAATAAAAGTTAACAAAAATAATAATATATTAGCTGATTGCGAAACTCTAAAAGATTTTAGTGAAATATCTATCTAAAATTT